>JBBJMD010000158.1:0-8736 GCA_037719925.1 Ferruginibacter sp. | reverse complement strand
CGACAGGGTTTCAGGCAAATAAATAACCTGGTTAAATGCACCGCCCGGATGATCCATTTTTTTATTAAAGACCTGTTGCCCCTGAGGATTTAATAACTGCATGCTGTACTCAGCTTTCGCCAATTCATCTGAGCTGATCTTTATCTGCCGGTTGATAACAGGATTGGGAAATATCCTTATCACAGGATTGGTTTCATTGATTTTTACCGTTACAATTTTAGTCAGGAAAGAATTTCCATCGGCCTGTACGGCACGAACACGGTAATAATTATTTCCCTGCACGGGACTCATATCCAGCCATTGATAGCTTGCGCCGGTACTATTTCCTTTTGCTGCCTGTTCTCCTGCCTTGCTGAAATGAATCCCGTCAGTTGCTTTTTCAATCTGATAAACCTGAATGCCGGATTCCTCAGCTACATCCCAATCAACCTGGATGATTTTATTTCTGGCTGCGGCTTTTATTGAAGTAAAACTTACCGGAAGAACTATCGGCGTAATGAGAATAGCATTGGGCCCAAACTCGGAAGTATTGTTGGTTGCATCAGTTGCAGTACCGGTAATATTATCACCTACAACAACACCGCTTGCAATAAATGAACCGCTGAAATTGCCACTGGCATCTGCTGTAAGCGTACCCAAAAAGGTTTGCCCTTCACCGTAGCCACTCGCATCATTATCAGATTTAAAGATCTGTACTGTAGCCGCGGCAAATGTAGATTGACCCGCTGCGCTGCCAACATAGCCGGCCAGCGTGAGTGTGGTACCGATCAGGCTCGCTGTGGTAAAAACAGGTTCATCCATGCCGTAGTTAGCAAGCGTGGAAGTCTTAGTTCCGTCATTAGCCGCCGCCACACTGGCTAAGTCAATGCCGATGCCGGTATTGGCGTAAATGGAGTTAGAAAGAATAGAGTTCCCTGTGCTGTTAGCCGCGATAGTAATTCCTATAGCACTATTGCCGGAAATGACGTTGCCGGCACCTGCCGCCGTGCCACCAACCGCGTTATTGTCTGAGCTGACAGCTATGCTGACTGCGGCTATACTATGGCCCGCGATCGCTGCCGTATTTGCCGCATTGCGGCCGATATAATTACCCTGCACAATGTTGCCAGTCGTGGTAGCGTTACTGATATATACGCCATACTGTGTGTTACCTGAGATGGTATTTCCCGCCCCTGCCGTTGTGCCTCCAATCGTGTTGCTGGATGCGCCGGTCTCTATAGAGATACCCCTGCCGGTATTGCCTAGGGCGGCTGTGCCCGCCGCATTGGTGCCGATATAGTTGCCCTGAACAATATTGTTGTTCGAGGTAGAAATTATTGCTATTCCGGCCTCCGAGGTAAGGTTTCCATTGCCGGAGATAACGTTACCCGCCCCGGCGGTGGTTCCACCAATCGTGTTACTGGTTGTACTGCCGGTTAAGACAACGCCGTTATCGAGATTGGCTATAGTGGCTGTGCCGGCCGGGTTAGTGCCGATATAATTGCCCTGCACAATGTTGCTGCCGCCACCATTAATATAGATCCCACTCCCTAAATTCCCTGAGATAACGTTGCCTGCGCCGGCTGCCGTGCCGCCAATCGTGTTACCGGTTACGCTGAATATGCCAACCCCAACGGTACTAACACCGATCGCTGCTGTGCCTGCCGCGTTAGTGCCAATGTAATTGCCCTGCACGGTATTGTTGTTGCCCGTTATGTAAATTCCGTATTGTGGATTGCCGGAAAGGATGTTACGGGCTGCCGTAGTCGTGCCGCCTATAGTATTACCAGTTGAGGCGACATCTATGCCTGCAAAGCCATTTGCTGAGGCGGCCGTGCCCGCCGCATTGGTGCCAATGTAATTGCCCGTAATGGTGTTGCTGCCATTGGTAATTAGGTCTATACCATAATACCCCAGATAACGATTAATAATGAAGCCCCGCACCGTGCTGCTGCCGGCTGAGATAGTCAACCCCACCGTGCTTGCTCCGGCGCCGGCGCCGTTCAGTTCAATCATGGGAGTACTTACATAACCGGGCTGTAAACTGGCATCTAAAATTACCGGATCGCTGATCGTCGCAAAAGTAGTAGTAGGCGCAATGCTTGCAATACCGCTTGCGAACATGGTTGCATAGCTTGCGGTTAAACCTGGGCGTGCGGTGCCGTCAGCCAGCATAAAAACAGCATTATCAATTCCTGCTGTTAATCCCGATTGGGCAAGTCCTGTATTGGGAAGTGCATTTGCATTAAGAATAAACTGTCGCAAGCTTCCCTGGTCTGCATTATTTTTATTAACAATAACATTAAAGCTATAACCGAAGTCTACACCTGTGATGTTGATACCACTCAACGTTGCGCTGGTGATAGATTGTGGTGTGAGTGTTGCAGTGGTTAGTGCTGCAAGGGTCGTCACACGGGGACCAGCATCTGCTAACCCCGGTGTTTGTCCACCTACACGATCCGTTACAGCCACTGCTGTTCCGCTGGTTGCATCGGTGCGATAGGTTTGTACTGACTTCAGAGCTCCTGCACCACGTGAAGATGTTACAGGATTGATTGCACGAACAATATAATTGCCGCCAGCAAGGCTGCTGAAAGTATAAACGCCACTAACATTGGTTGTAGTGTTTGAAATATAGGTTCCGGCTGAATTGTAGAGTTCAATAGTAATACCTGAAAGCACAACACCCGATGAAGCAGCAAGTGTGCGGCCTGCCCCGCCTCCATAGTTCTTGTCCTCAAAAACGGTTCCGGTAATATTTGCAGGAGGGGGGGTGATAGTTGCCTGATTACCCGAAAGAGCAGTACTGAATGCTCCTTCAGAAACAGCATATACTTTCCAATAGTAAGTTGTGGTTGGTGTTAATCCCGATTGCACCGAAGAAGTGGCGCCGGCTGCCGTTTGGCTAACATAAGAATAAGTTACTCCATCTGTTGAGCAGTAAATAACAAAACCGTTTTCATTGGATGAGTTATCCGTCCAGTTCAATGTCATAGACCCACCGCTTATACTGGAAAATGAAAGGCTGGTAGGAGCAATTGGAACCGGCGGGGTAAATGTATACGTTTGGCCTGAAGCAGGCTTTACACTTAAATCAGTGGTTTCGCTGGTTGAACTTGCAGTGGGGGCGGTTCCGGTTCCATTCAATGACAGAAAATTACCCGATCCTGTTGCAATTGCGGTAATACCAATAGACGCAGTAGCGTTCTGCACTGCATCAGCTTCTTGTCTGTACACAAATTCGATCTTGCCAGTGCTTTCATAAAATTTCGCCTGGAAGGAAATTTGGCTTCCTGTTGCATTGTAATACCACTGAACATTGAGATATTGGATGGTAAAAATCTGACTGCCTGCTGTACCTGTGGTTTTATAACTAAAATTCGTGGCAGCTACAGATCCATATCATCCCGCAAGGTGATACGGCCTGGGCTCTCCTGCCCCGGTTAAATCATTAGTCCACCCCGCACCTCCGTAATAGCGGAACTTAAAGAAACCCATCCGTTGGTACTGGCGATGTGCAGTATAACGAGTACCCATGTAAAAGAAATCACAGCCGATGGGAATGTTATCAAAGAGTCCATCATCTACAGTGCCGCCTGTAAGAGCAGGATTTGTAGGAGAAGTTAATGCAGTAAACGTTCCGCTGGAAGCGGCAAAAGTATAATTTGTTATTGTTTGAGCGGAAGACGGAATAAAGAAAATAACCATCAGCAAGCCCGTAAACAATCCTTTGTAAATTGTACGGAAACAGGTAGTTGTTTTCATCCACGCCATTGGCGGCACCGTAGCCAGTGACAAAACTGTACAGAATAGAGTAGATATGGATTTTGTTTTCATTGTTTAGGATTTGGACTAAGTGAACATCGTAAAAATACATTTACCTCCACCTAATTTATATTTTATCGTGAATTAATTATTGTAAGTAAGGGTAATTACCTGTTTATGACCGCTTTTACACCAGTTCACAATTCATCTAATTGCGGGTTTGTATATATAGAAGTCCCTATGTACGGGTTTAATATTATGTGTAAATCAGTTTTAAAGGGTTCCCTATAAAAAAATCGCTTTTCCATTTTTCGTTTTACAATAATGCTATTGAAAAATTTTATTCAACGCTATATGCACATAACGCTTATCGTTAGGTGTATATAGTGCGAGACCCTTTATCAGGCCTACCCTGGTTACCTTTCCCTCCGGGGAAGTATGATCTATCCAAACATCACCATATACCGACATACTTCCTGAACGGTTCATAGTCACTTTCAGAGAGGGCATTGAATCTTTTTTCGATTCAAGCGAGACATCGGACAGCGTTACCCTGGTTGTACATTCGCCCACCCGGATAATTACCGGTATGCTGATACCAAATACGGCAACCAGGTTTACTGATATGGATGATGTATCCTTTACAGATCCATCATACCCGAGTGGTTTCTTTTCAGGTTCTGACCGAAAGAATAAATGTGACCTGTATTCACCGGGCAACATTTCATTACTGTTTATGAGCTGGATCTTTACGGTTTGTGCCTCGTTAGGAGCAAGCACAACACTGCGGGGGAAAAAGCGGAAATACTTATCTGCGAAAAACTGCCCGGAATCGGGTTGGTTTATATTTTCAAAGCCACCGTCTTCTCTCATCCTGGTTTGTATTACCGAAATGAGGAACCTCACAGTGTCTTTACCGGTGTTGGCAAGGTTTAATGTCTGCGACCTTTTTGTGCCTTCAAAAACAACTCTTTTGGGGTATAAAAGCAGGTCGCCCTGTGCATTTGATTTTATTGAAACTAAAATCAGTAGAAAAAAAAGAATAAAGAAAAAATAATTTAGACAAAAGTCTTTTGCCCCGATATATATAATTACAGGATCTTTCACGATTGGATTTTTTAAAAACATCAAAAGCATTGCATCTAATGCAATGCTTTTGATAATAGATGTTTTTAATTATAGTTAACAGTCACAAATAAAGCACTTGCATTGGCGAGTGCATTACTGTAGGTACCTGCAACTGTATTTGCGGGTACGTTTAATGTTGCCTTAACTTTTAAAGTTTTACTTCCGGCAGATAAAGTAGTTGATGCTCCTGCATCACATACAAAATTGTCAACCGTCATTGTTCCCGAAACAGATCCGGTAAGTGTGATCGCTCCTGAAGGGATGCTGATTGCAAAACTGCTGTTATTTTCCCCTGTAACGCCAAAAACAGCTGTTGTTTGTAAAACACTTCCTGCCGGTAAACTGGCACCGCCTGTAGCTGTGGGGCCATCAACATAATCCAATACTACTGTACCGGCGGTTCCGCTGGAAGCAAGCGTACCGAAATGCATGTCGGTGGTTTTAGAGATAGAAATGGGTGTTACCAATACTGCAGTTGTACTGGCATAAGCGGTTGATTGAGCAAATGAAGCTGCTGAGAATGCAATCATTAAAATTGCAAGTGTGAAAATTTTAGTTTTCATTTTTTTTCGGGGTTTTGTGATAAGAAATTGTTTTTTATAAATCTGAGAGCAAATGTAAACGGAAAAACAAATTATGCAGCATTTGATAAACCTTAGTTTAATTCTTTACGTAAAACCACTTAGTGTTTAGAAAAAACCTTTTGCCAGATGGGATAAAAAAAGTTTTTGATTCTATAGAAAGAAAAACTAATGAAAATATCCTTCATTTGCACCTAATAGCATTGGCACTAATGACCGTTGCCTGCAGAAAAGTTTTCAAGGAATTTATCATATCAACTTAAATCAAATAGCAAAATACCATTTCTTGTGTCGGACTTCGAAACAATTAAGTAAATAAAAACTTAGTTTATTTTTTATTCAAGCAGATTTAAGAGAGAAAATCCGGCGTTCCGAAAAGCTCATAGATTATGCATTGTACAATGCCAACACCTGTTCTATAAAATTTCTTAAACGCAATTTCAAGATTGGTGGCGACATGTATTTAGAACGGGTGGAATACGATCAACAAAAACTAAATGTATTTTATCAAATTGAAAAATACATCAGTGACAAAAAAGACTTAGTGCAGAATAGCACACTGACAACAATCAGGAGCATGAAAAAGCATTTATTAAATTACCAGGAGCATAAAAAACTGTTTATTACATTCGACTCTTTCGATCCTTATTTTTATGAACATTTCATTAGGTATTTGACATATGACGTTCCCCTTTTAAGAAGGAATAAACTCATTAAAGGCCTTAAAATAAATACAGTTGGAATGACCATTAAACACCTGAAATCATTTCTGAAAGATCGTATGGCAAAAAAGATAATCCCTCATACGGACCTGAGTTTTTTAAAATGCATTGAAGAAGAGGTAGATTCAGTATACTTGAGTTGGATTGAGTTATCTAAAGTATACCACCTTTACTTATCAGCTAATCCCTGTTTGATTAAGTACAGAGACCTGTTTATCTTAGGTTGCTTAACAGGTTTCAGATTCAGCGATTATTCGAATATTCAATTAAATGAACTCAGGGATGGGATGCTTCATGTAATTCAAAAGAAAACCTTATTCTACTGTAATTGTTCCCCTCAGAGAGGATAGACCTGAACTGATAAAACCCACTATTGCAGTGGGTTTTATCAGTTCTTAAAGCGGACCGGACGGGACTCGAACCGATCATTGTTATAACTTAGAATTCAATACTTTACAAGTTAGCGCTGTTACGGGTAACCGAATAGGTAACCTAACTATCAATATAAATCAAAATTGAAAAGAAAAGAACTGAATAGCCCCTATAAAAAATAATAAGTTACCCACTAAAATGGAAGTTTTGTTTCATTTTAATTTTTCCTATAAGGGAATATCAACTACCACTGTGCAGCCATTGCCGGGTGACGATTCTAATTCAAATTTGCCGGAAAATAACTCCGTACGCCTTTTCATATTTGCAAGTCCAATACCATCTTTAACCTTTTTAACATCAAAACCAAAACCATTATCTGCTACCTTCATCATAAGCCTGTTATTGTAAAGAATTACATCCACTTCAATCAAATCAGCGTTTGCATACTTTTGAATATTTCTCAATTGTTCCTGCAATATCCGGTAAAGGTTTATCTGAATCTCAAGACTTACTGGATAATTTTTAACCGCATTGTCGAAGTGGAGCTGAATCTTAAACTTTTCCTCCATATTAAATGTATTAAGCAGCCTGTTGAATGCTTCCTCCAAAGTGGAATCATCGAAAAAGGCAGGTGCAAGACGATGAGACAGGTTTCTTATTTCATACAGTACCCTAGCCAGATGCTCCTTGCTCTGATCAAATAAAGACATTTTGCCGGGGTCAACATATTTCTTTAACATACCAAGGCTAAGCTGGCTGATTGCCACAAGCTGGCAAACATTATCATGGAGTTCACCACCTATTTCATACCGTTCATCTTCCTGGGTTTTTATGATAGCTTTCATGATTTTCCCTTCATAGAGATTTTTTTCGGTAACGTCAATAGCTATTACTGATCTGAAAATCTTATTATCTATCATTACCGGGTTGCTGAAAATTTCAACATCAATGAGATCGCCGGATTTCTTTCTATGTATAAATTTTCCCTTAAAAGCATCATCAGATTTTGCTATAAGGTCAATACTATTTTTTTGTGTTTTTAAACTGTCGTCAGCAGGACTGATATCCATAAGGGTTATATCCAGGAACTCCTCCTTACTAAAGCCATAATGCTCTATAGCAGCTTTATTTACCTGGATAAACCGGTATGTTTCCTGATCGTAAACCATCATTGGCTGCGGGCTTAAATTGAAAAGATCGCTGGCTCTTTTTTCAGAACTTTTAAGCTCAGAAATTGTTTTTTTTCTTTCAATAGCATAAATAATGCTTTTATACAAAGAAGTTGCATTCAGTTCATCTTTAAGCAGATAATCATAAATGCCCTGCGAAATTGATTTGATGCTGAAATCAATATCGGTGTAACCTGTTAAAACTATAATCGGGCATGAGGGCGCAAGGAACAACATTTCGGTGATCAGATTTTGACCACTCTTATCGGGTAAACTAAGGTCTAAGAGTATTATATCAAATACAATATCAGATTCGGACAGTATGGATAAAGCCTGCTTATAGTTTACCGCATGTACAATAAAAGGGTTTAGTATCTGCTCTCTTAAAAAGTCGTCAACTATCGTAAAATCGCCAGAGTTATCCTCAACTACTAGAATATTGTATGGCTTTTTATCTCTTGTCATTTGCTGTTTCTTATCTTATGGGCAGCCTTACTATTGATACCCAGAAATTTTCGATTGTAGTTACTACGTTTACAAAATCTTTTATTTCAATGGGCTTGGTAATATAACAGTTCACAGATTTTTCATAGGCCAGGTTAATATCTTTTTTAAAGGACGAGGTGGTTAACATGATAACCGGGATAAGCTTTAAGTTTTCATCTTCCTTTATGAACCGGAGTACTTCATGGCCATTTTTTTTTGGCAGATTAACGTCAAGCAGTATAAGGTCGGGCAATTCAATGGTACTGTATTTATGCTTACGTGTAAGAAAATCAATGGCTGCCTGCCCGTCTTTAACCACACTTAGCTGCGTTATTATCTTTGCTTCCTCAAGTGCCTCTTGTGTAAGAAGTATATCGCCTTCGTTGTCTTCAACCAATAATATATGAATGGGTTCCATAGAATTTATTTTAAGATGCGTTTTTTTGTATGGTAAAATAAAAAGTGCTTCCTTTCCCTTCTTCGGATGAAAGCCAGATTTTGCCACCCATATTTTCGATAATTTTTTTGGTTATA
>JBBJMD010000157.1:0-8787 GCA_037719925.1 Ferruginibacter sp. | reverse complement strand
GTCGTGCCTATGGCACTTGCTAAGCCGGGCAGAAATAACATTTGAATTCGACAATCGTACCGGAGGAGTAGCAACCGGGTGAAGAACTTGAATTAGCATTTGAACAGCCTCAGAGAGGCGACATTTTGGTAGAATTTTTTGAGGCGAAAAAATCGTTAGCCCTGTAAGGGCGGCATTTTTTATCGCCGATTAGGAAAGCAAAGAAAATACCACGCTTACAGGGCTTCCATGCTTTTGAAACTTCTTTCCTACCAAAATGTCGTGCTGATGGCACTTGAAGACAAGGTTAGTTTTGCAAGTTTTATCACTATCATGATCGTTTGCCTGGTATAGCATTTAAACAGCCTCAGAGAGGCGACATTTTGGTAGAATTTTTTGAGGCGAAAATAAAGTTAGCCCTGTAAGGGCGGCATTTTATCGACGATTAAGAAAGCAAAGAAAATACCACCCTTACAGGGCTCCACGTCTTTTAAATTCCTTTCCTACCAAAATGTCGTGCCGATGGTACTTGCCAAGCCGGGCAGAAATAACATTTGAATTCGACAATCGTACCGGAGGAGTAGCAACCGGGTGAAGAACTTGAATTAGCATTTGAACAGCCTCAGAGAGGCGACATTTTGGTAGAACTTTTTGAAGTGAAAATATCGTTAGCCCTGTAAGGGCGGCATTATTTATCGCCGATTAGGAAAGCAAAGAAAATACCGCCCTTACAGGGCTCCCAAGCTTTTTTAATTCCTTTCCTACCAAAATGTCGTGCCTATGGCACTTGCTGAGCGGATTAGTAATACAAGTCGAGTTAGCATCATCATAGTTTGCCTGGTATTGGATTTTGAACAGCCTCAGAGAGGCGACATTTTGGTAGAATTTTTGAAGCGAAAATATCGTTAGCCCTGAAAGGGCGGCATTTTATATGAAACTAATGAAAATCATAAAAATGTCTTCTCTATCAGGTGCTTTTAGTTTTGAAATACTTTCCGGATATTGCTAATAAATTACCGATTGCCCGGGCCGTTCTTATCAAATTGTCTTCTGTAACCTCCAAGGCATCCGGCAGATTATGCGGCTCGTGGCTTATCGGGAGCAACACGTCAAAATATTGTTGCAGGGCTTCCTGGTTTTGGAGGGGTACTTTGCCAGCCAGGGCTATAACCGGTAATCCTTTTTGTTTGGCGGCATGCGCCACTCCAAACGGCCCTTTGCCTAAAAGGGTTTGTTCATCGACACTGCCTTCTCCTGTTATCAAAAGACCGGCTTTTTGCAAGGAATCGTCAAAATGGGTAAGGCTGAGGAAATAATCAATTCCATTCACTAAACGTGCATTAAGGAACGAATATAAGCCGGCCGCGGCTCCGCCGGCCGTGCCTCCATATTTTACTAAAGACATATCTTTACCTGTTTGCTGAAATGCTACCGCTGAAAGTCGTGACAGGGCGGCTTCAAGTTTTTGTACGCCTGCTGCGGAGGCGCCTTTTTGAGGGCCGAACATCGCCGCGGCACCCTGGTCTCCCAATAACATATTTTCAACATCGCACATTACGATCACTTCAACAGTCAATATTCGTGTATCCATTGCCGATAGGTCTACCGAAGCAAGGTCTACCAGGTTCCCCGGAAGGTGACTTAACTCTTCACCCATGGAATCCAGGAAACGGATACCCAGCGCCCTTAAGGCTCCCACACCGCCGTCTACCGTGGCTGAACCGCCCATGCCTATGATTATTTTGGCTGCCCCGTTATCCAGTGCAAGCCTTATCTGCTCCCCTGTGCCAAATGAAGTTGCTACCAATGGATTTAATTCCTGCTGGCTACAACCTTATCCCCGCTGAATCCGCCATTTCAATCACTGCTATTCTTCCGCGATCTATCACACCATAGGATGCATTTATCGTTCTTCCCAGCGGGTCGGATACTTTACTGTTTATCCTTTTACCTTCACATTTATTTATGATCAGTCCGGCAGTGCCATCACCGCCATCGCCAATGGGAAAACATTCACAGGTACAGATTAATTTACTTTCCATTATTCCTTTACGGATCGATGCCGCAACGGCAGTGGCGCTCAGGCTGTGCTTAAAGGCGTTGGGAGCAATCAGGATATGCATTACTACGATGATAATTTATACTAATAATAAAAGGCCCGGTCTAGCTATGTTTGGAAAAAGATCCATAAAGGTATGCGGTACAAGGGAGTGACACAACGATGCTGCTATGAAAAACGAATGTTTGTGCACGAATAAATTTTAGTACTGTATAAAAAGTATAATAAGAATTAATTTAAGCCAAGGACTGGCATCCTCCCAACTGAGCATATTACTGCTGTTTCACCCCACCCTTCTTTCCCTTACCAATGAATAATATTACTGTTGATAAAATTAACAATACACCTACGAGAATAAGCAGGAATAGATATCGGCGGGAATGACCGGTTATTGGGAATGTAGCCTGTTTGTCCAGCATATCGTAAGCAGGTATCAATCCTGGAAAAACATACGCCTGTGCCAGCACAATAAAACAAATCAGCAACAACATTATAAAACTATGCTTAACGGTAAAGCGGAACAGCGCGGATTCTTTACCCACCAGTCCTCCCGCTGCTGCCGCAACTGCTATGGACTGGGGAGAGATCATTTTACCCACTACGCCACCGGATACATTGGCTGCAACGGTAACGACCGGGTCTACACCAATAGAAGTTGCTGTGGCATACTGAAGCTTACCAAATAATGCATTGGCAGAGGTATCGCTACCGGTTATGAATACGCCCAGCCAGCCGAGGACGGGAGCAAAGAAAGGGAATAAAAAGCCTGTATTTGCAAGGGCCCCCGCAATAGTAAGCGTAATGCCCGAATCGTTGACAATATAAGCAAACCCCAGCACTGACGTTATGGTGATCACCGGGTATTTAAGTTGCCCTAGTGTGGAACCCAGTATTTGAGCGCCTTCCTTCATTGTTAACCCTACCAATGGTATCGAGATCAGGGCTGAGGTAAATATCGCGGTACCCGCAGCAGATAAATAATTCAACCTGAAAATATGCGGCAACGGGTTACCCTTTGTATCAAGGATACTATTATGCAGTCCGAGAATTTCAAATTGTACCTGTCCAACCGTATTGAGGAGATTTTTAATATCGGGCACACCCCAGGCAATGACCATAATCGTAAGCAAAATAAACGGTGACCATGCCCTCACCACCTGGCTCTTTGAATGCATGATACCGGAACTGTTAACGGGTGGGGGTTCATTATTAAAACGCCAGGTATTTTTTGGCCGCCAGTATTTCAAAAAAATTACCAAAGATATGATGGAACCGAGACCTGCAAATACGTCGGGAAGTTCAGGGCCGAGGTAGTTGGAAGAAAACCATTGCAGGAAGGCAAACGATATTCCTGAAATTAAAATCGCGGGCAATACTTCGATTGATCTTTTGAAACCTGCCATCAGTACTATCAAATAAAACGGGAGTACCAATGACAATAGAGGAAGTGTTCTGCCTACCATTTGGGAGATCGCCATTTCGGGGATGCCGGAGACCTGGGAAGCGACCGTTATGGGAATACCGATGGACCCAAAAGCCACGGGAGCGGTATTCGCGATAAGGCAGATACCTGCTGCATAAATTGGGTTAAATCCTAAACCGACGAGCATGGCCGCGGTAATGGCAACAGGTGCGCCAAAGCCTGCTGTTCCTTCTAAAAAAGCGCCGAAAGAAAATGCGATCAGCAGGGCCTGCATGCGCCGGTCTGGTGTGATGGATGCCATAAAATGTTTGATGATCTCGAACTGTCCGCTTTTAATAGTGATGTTAAAAAGGAACACAGCTGAGATGATGATCCAGCAGATAGGGAACAAACCATATAAAGCACCATTTAGCGTAGAAAGCAATGCCAGTTTCACCGGCATTTTATATACAATTACAGCGATCAATAATGCAAGCAGGATACTAATGAGGCTTGCCTGGTAACCCTTCATTTTCTTGATGATGAGTGCCCAGAATATAAACAGGACCGGCAACAATGCTACCAATGCAGATATAAAAATATTATTGAAAGGATCGGTAACCTGTGCCCAGTTCATGTTATATTTTTAGTGCTAACGGAAGTCTTTACATTTTCACCAGGCTACAGGGATCGGTATGACCGGTGCAGAAAAGAATCATATGATATAAAACCTTGAAATACCGGTAATATTATTAAACCTATAATTGACTATCGCGATGGTTTCAATAAACCGGCAAAACTTTTTGTTAGCAGTTTGTAACCTTTGTCCCTGGCTGCGCAATGATCAGCAGCAATTTTTATTCACTATTTATACTATTGGCAATTGAAATACCTGCATAATATTTACGTGTTATAAATAAACCATTATGCTGCGATGAGCAATACCTGGCAAGCAATCATCCTTATGGATAACTGGCTTGTAATATACTATAGATCAGTCAAACGCGGTGGGGTAAACTATTATTCTTTTAAACTTCTGCTTATGGAATATACCAGAAATTCATTTATCAACAGGAAGGGCAGCAATGGAAACATGATTGCAATTACCGATTCTATTGTATGCCGGGAATTTTAATAAAGTGATACGGAAAATTATTGCCTCGATGTGGCTAAGTGCAATTGCATCAATCTGCGCATGGGATTATATACTATCATTCATTACGCAAACTTTTTACCGGGTTGGCCACGGCGGCTTTGACGGCCTGGAAACTTACGGTAATTAAGGCGATGATAACTGCGATGGCAGCGGCGCTAAAACATCCACCAGTGAACACTGATGCGGTATGCAAACCCTGCAACCATTGATGCATAAAATAGTAAGCAACAGGAATGGCGATCAACGTGCCCAATAATACCGGGTTCAATAAATCTTGATAACAGCATCGCTATATTTTGTATGGATGAGCCCAGTACTTTTCTAACCCCTATTTCTTTTGTTCTTTTAACGGCGGTATAAGTTGCCAAACCAAATAAACCAAGACAGGCAATGAAGATCGCTATAAAAGAAAATACTTAAAATAGATTCCTGCCTTATTTCCGACTTATACAACATGTTAAACCGCTCATCCAAAAAATCATATTCAAAAGGATAGGACGAAGCCAATCCCGAATAAATTTTGGTAATATCATTGATCGTCTTTTGAAGATGTTTGGTTTTTAATTTTACTAAAGCCAGGCGCTTATCATCGTTGGCCGCAATAACTAAAGGTGCGATAGGATCCTTTAATGATGCAAAATGGTAATCTTCCAATACCCCGATAATGTTGCGGTGAATAGTATCCCTCCCCACATTTTTTATCCTTTTGCCGATCGCCTGTTCAGGTGTAAAGCCGAGTTTACCCGCAGCGGAGCGGTTGATCATCACCGAGTGTACGGAGTCTGTTTTGAATTGTGATGAAAAATCTCTGCCAGCAATTATTTTAAGGTTTAGTGTTTTAACATACTCGAAATCGGCAAATTCAGTATTAAGTAAAAATTTTTCACCCGGTTTTCCTTCCATTTCGAAAGTATAAAAATCATGAAAACCGCCCGGTTCCCCGGACATGAGCGATACTGATTCTACAGAGGGATTATTTTGCAATTCATTTTTTAACTGGATCTTCTTATCCCAGATCTCACTGTTATCCAACCGGACGATCATTGATTGTTTTTTACTAAAGCCGAGGTCCTTGTTTTTTACATAATGCATCTGTGTCAATATAATCGTGATGCTGATAATCAGCAGTACAGATATTCCAAATTGAAAAACAACCAGGGTTTTTCTGAAGAAGGCGCCATTTTTTCCCACCCTTAACTTTCCCTTCAGCGATTCAATAGGAGAAAAAGAAGACAGTAACAGCGCCGGGTAACTTCCGGCAACCAATCCAACAACAAGGATAACAGCGAGGATAAAGAAATAAACGAATGGATTGTTCCAGAAAGGTGTCAGTGTATAACCCAGTAAGTTATTGTAGAAAGGCAATAGGAGCAGTAGCAATCCAATTGCCAGCACAGAAGCAACGCTGGCAATTAACAGGGATTCAAGAATAAATTGTACTACGAGTTGTTTGCGCATGGCACCTAACACTTTCCGGAGCCCAACTTCTTTGGACCGGTCGGTGGCCCTGGCTGTCGCCAGGTTTACAAAGTTAATGCAGGCAATAACCAAAATTAAAATTGCGATCGACATGAAGATGTAGACCATTTTTTTATCACCATGCTTTACGTTATCGAAAGGCGAGGATTTTTCAAAATATATATCGCTCAGCGGGTTGATGGTAAGGCCCATTTTTAAACCACTTTCCGCATAAAATTTACCCATGTATTTTTCCATGAATTGGGGAAAGCGGCTTACCAATTGTTTAGGATTACTTTTGGGATTTAGCAGTACGTAAACAAAAAGATTATTGTTCGGCCATTGATTAAACCAGGCGGATGACCTGAAATTTGAAAGTGGCACGATCATGTTAAAATTAAGGTGAGAATTAACGGGAACGTCTTTGGCAATGCCGGTAACTTTTAACTGGCGGGTTTTATTAAATTCCACCACCTTACCTATCGGGTCTTCATTGCCAAAGTATTTCTTTGCCGCGGAAGCCGTAAGCACAATGCTGCCAGGTTCACTTAATACGGTAGCCGGATTGCCTTTCAGCAATGGAAAATCAAATAATTGAAAAAAATTGCTATCTGCCAGGTAAATGCTTTTTTCATTAAAAGCATTGTTATTATAGCTGATCAGGTCGTTATCGGGCACTACCCTTACCGCCTGTTGTATATCCCCTGGGAAATCGTTCAGCAAGGCAGTGGCATATGGAGCAGATAAGTATGGTATTTCAGACCGTTCGCCATTAAGGTTGCCAACCCGCATTACCCGGTGAATATTTTCTCCTTTTTTATGAAAACTGTCGTAACTGAATTCATTTAAAATATAAAGGTAAATCATCAAACAGCAGGTAATCCCTACCGTTAGTCCTAAGATATTGATGAATGAAAACAGCTTTTGCTTTTTCAAATTTTTTACAGCGAGAGATAAATAATTCTTACTCATAAATATATATGCAGGTGAATAATCAATTGACCTGCAGGATTTGTTTTAATTATAGCTATTGTTATTCTGTTCGCAGGCTTTTAATTGGATTAACGATGGCTGCCCTGATTGCCTGGAAGCTTACCGTAATCAACGCGATGAGCAATGCCGTGATCCCAGCTACCACAAATATCCACCAACTGATATCAATCCGGTATGCAAAGCCCTGCAGCCACTTATACATAAAGTACCAGGCGAGGGGGCCGGCAATAATAAATGAAATGATTACGAGCATTAAAAACTCTCTTGATAATAGATTGACGATATTGGCAACGCTTGCCCCCATAACTTTGCGTACACCGATTTCTTTTGTACGTTGTAGGGTGCTGTAACTGGCCAATCCAAGCAGGCCCAGGCAGGAGATAAAAATAGCGAGGATGGCAAAGTTGAGGAATAAGCTTCCAAACCTGTCTTCGCTGCGGTATTGTTTGTCGAAGAACTCATCCAAAAAATAGAAACTGAAAGGGCGGTTTGGTATAAATGACTTCCATTTATTTTCAATAGCAGCCGTCGTTGCGATTACGTTCTTCGATGAAATATTGATTGAAACCAGGTCACAGCGATCAGGCTCAATACGCATGCTCAGCGGTTTTATTACTTCCTGCAACGAGCGAAAATGGAAATCTTTCACCACACCGATCACTTTACCCGTTCTACCCCACTGGTCGAATTTTTTTCCTACAATTTGGTGTGGTGAATTATAGCCAAACATTTTCATAGCGGCTTCATTAACGACCATTGCCTGGGTGGTATCCGTTCTATAATCTCTTGAAAAAACACGACCGGCAAGCACTTTCATTTTAAATTGGGGGATGTAATCGTAGTCAACAAAATAAAGATCAAGGTTTGCGATCTGCATATCGCCTTTTATATTCTCAATCTTCGAATAGGCGCCAGGGTTACCACCACCCGGAACACTGCCGGCCATTGCAGTGGAAATTACATTGGGCAATGACGAGATCGCCTGCCGGAAAGCATTTTTTGATGAGTCGCCATGGGTGTCCACGATCATCTTCTGGTCTTTATTAAAACCAAGATCCTGGCTTCGCATGTAGTTCATCTGGTTGTAAACAACAATGGTTGCTATGATAAGCGCGATAGAGATAGTAAATTGTGCCACCACCAGGCCTTTCCTTAAAAAACTACCTTTCGCGCCTGTTACGAAACGGCCTTTTAAGACTGTTACGGGCTGATAAGATGATAATACCATTGCCGGGTAGGAACCTGCCAAAATCCCTATGGCAATTGCTGTAACAAAAAGTACCAGCAGGTAAAGGGGATTAGAAAAAATATTGTTACTGATAACTTTTCCGGACAACTGGTTAAACAATGAAAGCAGTATTGCAGAAAGGATGACCGATAGTAGGAATGCGATGAGGCAAAGAATAATACTTTCTCCTATAAACTGGCGCGCCAACTGCGATTTAGCGGCTCCTACCACTTTCCTGATTCCTACTTCCTTAGCCCGCTCCGCGGAACGCGCCGTAGTAAGGTTTACAAAATTAAAACAGGCGATCAACAGGATAAACACGGCCACGATCGTGAAAATATAAACATTGGCGATGTTGCCCGTTTTACTTTCGTCGCGGGTAGAGCGCAGGTAAACATCTTTTAATGGTTCGAGAATTAAGGTGGGGTACATCTGTAATTGCTTCATTTCACTCCCATTGCTTTTTTCTAAGAAAGCGGGGAATTTTGACTGCAGCAATCTGGCATTGGCGC
>JBBJMD010000036.1:0-25663 GCA_037719925.1 Ferruginibacter sp. | reverse complement strand
TTGAACTGGGCGACCGTAAAGAAATGGTAACCCAGGCAGACCTTCCGTATATTATTTCTGATATATTGGACAGCAGCAGTATCGAACAAAAAGTACAGATAAAGAATTATGTGTTGACACATTCTAAAGATCTAAGGCCTTCTGTTACTTTAAATATTTGTATTGAAGGCGAAACATACGAGGAGCACGCCCAGGGTGATGGCCAATATGATGCCTTTGTAAATGCATTGAATTTAATTTACGAACAAAAGAAAAAGCAGTTACCAGCTTTGGTCGATTACGCGGTGCGTATCCCGCCAGGGGGGCAATCGGACGCTTTATGCGAAACCATTATTACCTGGCAGCATAATGGCAAGGAATTTAAAACACGTGGCCTGGATAGTGATCAAACCGTAGCTGCTATCAAGGCAACGGAAAAGATGCTGAACATTATTTAAATATTTTTGATAACGCGAATTTGTGGAAAAAATACGAATTACCCTAACCATGGGTTTATAAACTGGTTTAATTTACAATCAGGGTAATTGTAGAATTGGAATAATAAATTATACTCATAAAAAAAAGAGAATGGCAAAAAAAAAGATACTCATCGTCCCCGGGGACGGGATAGGCCAGGAAGTTACCGCAGTTGGCAAAAAAGTGCTTGATAAGATCGCTGCTAAATTTGGCCATGAATTTACTTACGATGAGGCATTGATTGGCCATGTTGCCATTGAAGCCACCGGTAACCCATTGCCGGATGAATCGCTGGAAAAAATGAGGGGATCAGATGCCGTGCTTTTTGGAGCGGTAGGGCATCCGAAATATGATAATGATCCTTCCGCGAAAGTACGCCCGGAACAGGGATTGCTAAAAATGAGAAAGGAACTGGGTTTATATGCCAACCTCCGACCCATTAAACTATTTGATGAATTATTAAGTGCGTCCAGCATTAAACCTGAAATTTTGAAGGGGGCCGATATATTGTTTTTCAGGGAGCTCACCGGCGATATTTATTTTGGTGAAAAGGGGAGGAAGAACAATGGCGATACCGCTTATGATGTGGCTGAGTACAGCCGTTATGAAGTAGAACGTATCGGTCGCAAAGCTTTTGAAGCTGCCCGGACCCGGCGTAAAAAGTTGTGCTCCGTAGACAAGGCAAATGTATTAGAGACAAGCCGTTTATGGCGCGAGGAGATTCAGAAACTGGCACTGGAATACCCGGATGTGGAGGTTGAATATCAGTTTGTAGATGCCACCGCCATGTTGTTAATAAAAGACCCTTGCCGTTTTGATGTGGTCGTCACCGCCAACCTGTTTGGAGATATTCTGACAGACGAGGCTTCACAGATCGCAGGCTCCATGGGAATGCTGGCTTCAGCATCGATCGGGGATGGCACTGGCGTATACGAGCCCATCCATGGATCTGCACATGATATTACCGGCAAAGGTGTTGCCAATCCTTTGGCCTCCATCCTTTCTGCAGCTTTATTGCTCAGCATTTCATTTGGTATGAAAGAAGAATCGGAACTGGTGATCAATGCTGTTGACATGGTTTTAAAAGCGGGTTACCGTACGCGTGATATAGCTGATGCTACTACTGCTTCAAACAAAATCTTAGGTACAGAAGCAATGGGCGAAGAAGTACTTAAGTTTTTGTAATGACAGGGAGCACCTGCACTATTAAATCCCGGGAAATAAATTTCGCCGATATAACTGATTCCATTGTATTCGCAATGTATCAGCTTCCTGAAAAGATTTTTAAAAGAAACCTGTTAACGCAATCAAAGTTCAATAAAGGTATATCGTACAAGTGTGCGACGCAACGATGTTTAACCAGGGAACAGTTGCCGGGCTCCAAAAATTCCCACGAATTAACCAGGGGGCTTGAATTTGACAGCGGAAAAGAGTTTGCATAGATCACCCGGCTGGTTAGTCCTTCGTCGATCTTCTCAATACCAGGGTGGAAGGAATAATGATCTCCTCTTTTTGCAGTTCTATTTTTTTTCTTCCCAGCACTTTTACCAATACCGCTGCAGCTGTTTTACCCATTTCAAATGCCGGTTGGGCAACCGTAGTAAGCGGGGGGTTTAAAAATGAAGCCGTTTCTAAATTGGAAAAGCTGATGACCTGGATATCGGCGGGTATGCGTAACTGTAAGTCTGCACAGGCCTGGTAAATAGTAATGGCTAATTTTTCGACGGAAGCTATGATCCCACAGAAGATTTCAGTTTCAATTTTTTCTTTAATAAAAGATGGTCGGTTTTGGGATCATTATTAAAGGTAATCATATTTTTATCCAGCACTTTTAGTCCATTGTCAAGTAAGGCATTTTTATAGCCTGTTAACCTGTTGGCGGATATGGATAAGCTATTGGAGAAAGATAAGAAGAGAATTTGCCTGCAACCTTTTTTTACCAGGTGCGTGGTAGCTTCGTATGCGCTTTCATAATCATTCGTCGTTATTTTGGTTGTTTGGATCCCCTCAGGTACTCGGTCAAAAAAAATTACCGGCACTCCCATATTCATCAGGTCAGCTATATGATCGGAATTGGTTGTCTCCCTTGAAACGGACATCAATACACCGTCAACCCTCCCGCTTTCAAAATCTTTCAGGATCATTTTTTCCCTTTCATATTTTTCATGTGTCAGGTAGATGAGCACGTGATAGCGTTTTTCGCGGGCTATCGATTCAATGCCATTGATAGCCTGGGCAAAAAAACTATCTACTACCTCGGGTATCACCACACCTATGGTTTTACTATTCCTTTGCCGTAAACTGCTGGCATATGGGTTGGGCACATAATTCCATTTTTCAACGAGTGCATTCACTCTTTGTTTTGTCTCGCTGCTTATTTCATGACTGTCGCGGATCGCTTTGGAAATGGTTGAAACGGAAAGTCCAAGCTGTTTTGACAACATTTTAATGGTAAGCTTTTTCATGTAGCAGTATTAATGCAGGTGACCCAATAAGCTAGAAAGCTACACAAAAAATCATGTTTGTACGAAAACGGTTTCGTAAATAAAAAGGAGGGACAGTTACCATACTAAACATAAAAAGCTCACTTTAGTGATACGAATGCTTACAATATAAAACCTGCTATTATGACTCCTTCAGTAACTACCCCTGATCAAAGCCAATTGAACCCGCTGTCAAGCCTGGATATTTGGGAAGATGATGTACTCGAACGATATCCTGATCCTGAATCGATAGCAACTGAAAAAACCACTGATGAGTACCGTAATTACGAAAGCCCGGAAAGGGATACGGTCCGGGAATTTTACCGGCTCAATCACACCTGCCAGCACTACGACTTCGTGCTGGAGAAAAAAGCAAATTACCTGAAATTCGATAAAAAGGAAATGCCCGTATGGGATGCCTTCCAGTTTTTAAACCAGCTGGTAGACGATTCTGACCCTGATACCGATCTTGACCAGTTTCAACACCTCCTGCAAACCTCTGAAGCAATACGCAGGGATGGGCACCCCGACTGGATGGTAATGGTTGGCCTGTTGCACGATATGGGCAAAGTATTATGCCTTTTTGGCGAGCCCCAATGGGCCGTAGTAGGAGATACCTTTCCGGTGGGTTGCGAATTTTCAGATAAGATCGTGTATGCGGATTTTTTTAAATTTAATCCCGATTTCAATGATGATCGCTATAACACCAAATATGGTATCTATTCCCCCAATTGCGGGCTCAACAATGTTCATCTTAGCTGGGGCCATGATGAATACGTGTATCAGATGGCAAAGGATCATTTGCCCGAACCAGGCTTGTATATGCTTCGCTACCATTCCTTTTATTCGCAGCACAGGGAGCATGCTTACGACCACCTGATGAGTGCGCACGATCATGAAATGTTTAAGTGGGTAGACCTGTTCAATCCCTATGACCTGTATTCAAAGAATCCTACACCTCCGGACTGGGAAGAGCTTAAGCCTTATTACGAGAACCTCGTGGCCAAATATTTACCAAAGACTTTAAAATTTTGACCAGGAAAAAAACTGGTTAACCTAACCAGTTGGCAGATATTATTTATTGTGCGAAAAACCTGTACGAGAAGAAACCCTGTTATTTTTTAGCAGGGTTTTCTTTTATTTTTTTTTAATCTGCGTTTGCAGGAGCGCCATTTTTCCTTTCAAAGGCGCGCTGTACAAATAATTCATGATAGCGTACGCAAAGGTGGCCTCAGCATCTTTTAATGCGCCGGAAGAAAAAAAAATACGATTTTTTTTCATTTTTGAGAACCCCAGATTTTGCCTGCATTTTTGTTTACATTCCCTATTTTTAATAAATAAAATCTGCCAATGAATAAATTACAGACCGCTGACTATATTGTCTTCTTTCTTTACTTTATCGCGGTATCTTCCTATGGATACTACATCTATCATAAAAAGAAATCGGCTACTACCAGTTCCAAAGATTTTTTTCTTGCCGAAGGTTCGCTTACATGGTGGGCCATTGGCGCTTCGCTGATTGCCTCTAATATTTCAGCAGAGCATTTCATCGGCATGTCGGGTTCCGGCTTTGCTTTGGGACTTGCTATATCCACTTATGAATGGATGGCGGCAGCAACGCTTATAATTGTAGCTGTTTTCATCATACCGGTTTATCTGAAGAACAAGATATTTACGATGCCGCAATTTCTTTCGATGCGGTATAACGATTCGGTGAGCACAATAATGGCAGTGATCTGGTTACTGGTGTATGTGTTTGTGAATCTTACATCTATCATATACCTCGGGGCGCTTGCCATCTCCTCTATTTCCACCATAAGTTTTGAATGGAGTATTGTGGGGCTTGTGCTATTTTCTTTGTTTGTAACATTGGGCGGCATGAAGGTTATCGGGTACACCGATGTGATACAGGTTTTTGTGCTGATCGTTGGCGGGCTTGTAACCACTTACCTTGCCTTAACGCTGTTATCGGAAGAGTATGGTTTTGACAAGGATATTTTTAAAGGACTTTCTATTTTGCGAACAGAAGCGCCGGAGCATTTTCACATGATATTCGACCCATCTGATAAATATTATAAGGAATTGCCTGGCCTGTCCGTTTTAATCGGGGGCATGCTGGTTAATAATCTTGCCTATTGGGGTTGTAACCAATATATTGTTCAACGTGCGCTGGGCGCTGATCTCAAGACAGCTCGCAAAGGAATTTTGTTCGCCGCATTTTTAAAGCTGCTGATCCCGGTGATCGCTGTATTGCCGGGGATTGTAATGTATGTCTTGCATAGTAAGGGCATGTTTCAGCAGGAGATGAGGGATGCTGCCGGTACCCTAAAACCGGATCATGCCTATCCCACTTTGATGAACTTATTGCCCGCCGGTTTAAAGGGGATCGCTTTTGCCGCCCTTACAGCTGCTATTGTGGCCTCCCTGGCAGGCAAAGCCAATAGTATTTCCACCATTTTTTCGCTTGATATCTATAAAAAGTATTTTAATAAGGAAGCCTCGGAAAAGAAGATGGTGCTAACCGGCCGTTGGGCCGTTGTTGTTTCTATGGTAATCGCCGCAATTGTAACCCCATCATTAAAATCCCTTGACCAGGCTTACCAGTTCATACAGGAATATGTGGGCTTTTTTTCGCCGGGAGTACTGGCTATTTTTTTGCTGGGAATGTTCTGGAAGCGTACCACAGCTGCGGCTGCACTGGCTGGTGCCGCGCTGACAATACCCATTTCAACCGTATTGAAATTTTTGCCCGTATGGACGAACGGAGGTTTTCCTCATTATCCTTTTTAGACAGGATGAGCATAACCTTTGTAGCCATTGTATTGATCATGGTGGCGATAACCCTCCTTAATCCAAAAAAAGAAAATGATGTACATGTTATTGAGGTAGATAGATCAATGTTCCGTATCACACCCGGATTTGCAATCGGGTCCGTTATTATTTTCGGGATTTTATCCGACCTCTACACTGTTTTCTGGTAATCTGGTTATATTTTGTAAAGATGTATAAAAATTACCATTTAATTTTTTCAGGCACGATTTTTTACAACTATTTAGCTAAGCGCTCCTCAAACCGAAATCAGCGCAATCCATTCAAATAGAAATTCTTCATTAATTTTAAATTTAAAAATTCAAATATGCCAATTAACACAGACCCACAGAATCCTGGTGAAATTCCGGTTATACCGGAAGAAATGCCCGCCCCTGACAAGATGCCGGAAGTAGAACCTCCTGCTGTTCCCGAAAATTCCCCAATGCCCGTTGAAGACCCAGGCATCATGCCGGACGAAGGTCCCTTTCAACCTGAAATTCCAACAGAAATGCCGCCAACAGAATTATAAAAAAGGCAGATGAAAAACGAAGCAGCTACAACCGCTATCAATTATAAAGCTTTGAAGGTTAGCAGTAGCGCCTTTGAAAATAATGGTATGATTCCAATAAAATATACCTGTGATGGAGCAGATATCAACCCACCGCTGGATATTGAGCACATACCTGTTGAAGCGAAATGCCTGGTATTGATCGTTGAAGATCCAGGTGCTGTTCCTAAAACCCGGGTGCACTGGTTAGCGTGGAACATACCGGTCACCCATCATCTAAAAGAAAATGAAATTCATGGTGTGCAGGGGATCAATGATTCTAATGAGCAGCATTACAACGGCCCCTGCCCACCTTCCGGTATTCATCAGTATTTTTTTAAAATCTATGCGCTGAATAATTTACTGGACCTTCCGGAATCTGCAAACAAGCAATCTTTGGAAATCGCTATGAGCGATTGTATCATTGGCTTTGGAGAATTAGCAGGCCTCTATGAAACAAAATCTGGGTAAAAACTTATGTCTGTTTAATGTGGAAACCAGCAACGGCAACGCAGTGCCATTTGATTAAATAAGACAACCAAGGGGCACTTCCCGACATTGGTTTTTTTTAAACCAACAACCGAAGTCGCTATGAAATGATTGGTTAGCAGCAGGTAAATTTTATTTTCCGGAAGCCATCAGAAATACATGCAAATCATATCCCGCTCTGCCCAGTATCAGAATGACCTAAGTTTTTACCAGGACTTACAATATCCCGAACCAGTTGTTTTAATTCCTTTATTTCCGGGAAACCACCATAATCCTTCCGGTCAAATATTTTTTGTTCGTTTACACTGATATGGAACGCACCATTTACCTCACTTGGTTGTAGTGTTACTGCTTTGAGATCATCAGAAAATGTAGTCAGGAATTCCTGCGCGATATAAGCGGATCTTAACATCCAATTACATTTGGGACAATACGCTATGGTTATCGTCGGTTTCATGTGCTGGTATTTAGATCGTCAAATGTACAGTGATTTTTTTTGGGTTGATTGCCTGTTTCAATTAAGTTTGGTATCGGTATTATTTGCTGCATCGTATCAGTCTCCCGTGCAATAGTTGTTTTTATATAAGTGTTGATAGAATGGCCACTTCCTTACTGGTAAGCTTGCAATAGCTCGCTTGGCAGACTGCCATTGCGAAAAAGAAAAAATTTAGCAACTTTACAAAATGTATATCCTTAGTCAACTATTTATTTACCCGGTAAAATCATTGGCCGGTTTTGAAGTTTCCTCCGCGCCGCTTTGCGAACGAGGCCTTCATTATGACAGGAGGTGGATGCTCATAGACGCCGGCAACAATTTTCTTACCCAAAGAAATTACCCCGTGATGAGTTTGTTGCAAACCGATATTGACAATGACAAGCTGGTAATTTATCATAAGCACGATATTGCCGACACGATAAGCGTTGACCTGGATCCGGCCCCTGCAGCCACCTTCAAAGTAAATATATGGAACGATGAATGTGAGGCGCAGGGTACCAGTGATGTGGCGGATAAATGGTTTTCGGATAAATTATCCGTTGCATGCAGGCTCGTTTATATGCCAGAAACTTCCAGGAGGAAAGTAGACCCTGTTTATGCACGCAAAAATGAAATTACCGGTTTTTCCGATGCATATCCTTTAATGATGGTAGGGCAGGCATCGCTGGATGATCTGAATAGCCGCTTACTTGTGCGTGTACCAATGAACCGCTTCAGGCCGAATATTGTTTTCACCGGTGGCAAGGCTTACGATGAAGATTTAATGGAGCAGATTGTAATAAATGGATTAATCTTTATGGAGTAAAGCTGTGTGCGCGTTGCTCGATCCCGACCATAGATCAAAGCAGTGGCGTTAAAGGAAAAGAACCCATCAGCACACTCGCCGGTTACCGTACTGCCGGTAACAATATTTATTTAGGTCAAAATTTCTTATTAGGTTCAACAGGGGAGATAAAAAACGGTGATATTATTGATGTAATAAAAACCGGTGAGCCCATTATATTCAATGCGCCGAAAAGAACTGTTTTACTGGGAGGCGGATAATGTGATTTACGAGGAGATTCTGATCTGAATATTTTCTTACAGGCTTCTTATATTTCATTCATCCATTTTTTAAATTCTGCCGAGTTATCCTGGCTTACTACTATCTCATCGTTAACCGGGATAATTAATTCAATTACCACTTTGCTTTTCTCTGAAGGAATAAAACGCTTAATGTAATTTACATTAACGATATATTTCCGGTTTACACGGAAGAATGTATGTTCATCCAGTTCGTCGATCAGTTCACTCAGATTCCTGCCCTCTGTCAAAAATTTTTTTGAATCTTTATCGATCGAAATTATTAATTTATGTTCTGTATAAAAACACGCGATATCATCTGCCTTTATACTTTGAAATTCTATGCCCTTCCTGATAATGATCCGGTTCCTTTTTTGGTTTTTTCTTTTAAAAGAGTTTAACAACGAAGGGTAATTACCATTAAAAGTTTTTGTAAGGATATGAGTAAGCAAGGATATTTTAAAGTTTGATATAGAAAATAGCAAACCTCACCAGACCTCTACACTTACTAAAAGGGATACGATCTACCAGATAAAAAAAAAGTTGAGTATTCTTTATCCCGGCGGCCACCAGTTAAGCATAGTAATAAAAACAGAACAGGTTACGACATCCTTTGAAACCAACCTGGACTCCATCGTATTATCTTAGCCAGTATGATGAAAAATTTTTCGTCTATATTTTTAATTCCTTAGGATTTCAATACATCTGCAATACCGATAGAACCCATGTTGGCAACTTATTATTTAAAATTCAAAAAGGGTAAAATAAATGTCAGGTCACAGTTAACTGTTATGTGATTATGCGGGTAGTTGTATATAACCCGTTTTGATAGTATTCAAAATATTTGCTGACAGCAAAAAAATAAAAATGGATTGCTTCAAAATGGCGTTTTTTTTTTGATTGATGATCCTTTAAAGTGTGGCTCCCACTTAAAAAATCTTTGATGATTAAACTATCTGAACTAGCTTCGCGAAAACGATAACTATTAAACAAAAATTTCAGTAATGAATTATTTGCCTCATAAAAGCCGCTATGATAAAATGCAGTACCGCCGCTGCGGTAACAGCGGTATCAGGCTTTCCGCTATTTCATTGGGACTATGGCATAATTTCGGTTACATAGATTCACTGGAAAACAGCCGTGCTATTTTAAAACTCGCTTTTGATAGCGGCATCACCCATTTTGACCTTGCGAATAATTACGGGCCGCCGCCGGGCAGTGCTGAAGAAAATTTTGGTAAAATTTTGAAGCAGGATTTCGCTGGCTATCGTGATGAGATGATTATCAGTTCCAAGGCTGGCTATACCATGTGGGAGGGGCCGTATGGAGATTTTGGCAGTAAAAAATACCTCGTAGCAAGCCTCGATCAGAGCCTTAAAAGGATGGACCTGGAATATGTGGATATTTTTTATCACCATCGGCCAGATCCTGGTACGCCCTTAGAAGAAACCATGTCTGCCCTTGATCTTATTGTAAGACAGGGAAAAGCATTGTATGCAGGCATTTCAAATTACCCGGCAGAAGAAGCGGCAAAAGCAATTGCCATTTTAAAGAACCTTGGTACACCATGCCTGATCCATCAACCGAAATATTCCATGTTGGTGCGTTGGGTAGAAGATGGGCTGATGGATGTTCTGGAAAAAGAAGGGGTAGGCTGTATTCCTTTTTCACCCCTGGCTCAGGGTTTGTTAACCAACAAATATTTACATGGTATCCCCGCTGACTCCCGAGCCGCAAAGCCACATGGTTTCCTGAAAGAAGAAGAAGTAAATGCGGGACGGATCGCGCAAGTCAACAAGTTGAATGAAATAGCGCTGCACCGAAACCAAACCCTGGCACAGATGGCATTGGCATGGCTGCTAAAAGATAACCGGGTAACTTCTGTTTTAATAGGTGCCAGTAAGCCTGAACAGTTGGCTGATTCGCTGATGTGTTTGGATAATATTGCCTTCACCGACACGGAATTACAAGCTATTGAAGACATTTTAAAATAAAAAAAGCCAGGTTACACCAAGGTTTTTAATAATGTTTTTGCAATCGCCGCAATACCGGCATTGCTGTTTTCAGTTCATTAAACTTTATTTATTGTAGATGTATTGCCCCTGCCGGCTCAAATGCATGCCCTGGAAGTATAGGTAGTGATTGCTCCAGTAAACCTTTTACAAACCACTATTACTATTTAACAATATGAAAGCAAACTTTATGTTTTTTTTATGAAAGCATTGAAAGCTGCGCCTAAGCTATGCTGGTACAACAGGTAGTAACACTTTGTCCCTACATGTTTGCCGCTTATATTATTTGGTGAAAAGTAGTATTATTTGATCAAATACAGGAGTAATAAGTTTCTGACGCCTATATCTTTGGTTTATTCAGCCGCCAGTCATGAGGCGGTTATCACTAACCAAAAAAGTATAGGTATGAAAAAATTATTTAACATTTTAACGGCAGCCTTACTGCTGTTTTCGTCGGTTGTTTTCGCCACTGGTAGCGGCAAGTTCAATGAAAATGTCAATGCACGGGTAAAAGCATCATTTGTAAAAGATTTTTCAGCTGCCAGCAATGTCAGCTGGAAAAAAATCCGGGATTGTTATGTCGCAACATTTACCGTAAATGACACGGAAATAAACGCTGCATACAATGAGGATGGTGTTCTTGTAGGAACCTCCAGGGAAATGGAAACATCGCAATTGCCGATCTGCGTTACACTGGCCCTGGCCAATAAGTACCAGGGATACACGATCTCCCAAAAAACGCTTGAATTATCTTTCGAAGGTATTACTAACTATTATCTTTGGGCAGAGAATGACAGGCATTTCGTAAAGGTAAAATCTTCCATTACCGGCAATATCGAAGTGGAGAATAAAGTAAAGAAAAAATAGCAACGAACCATTTGCCTGTGTAGGTAATAAAAGAGCCAGGAGGAAATCTCATAGCTCTTTTATTATTTAAGGATAGCCTTGATTTTCCACATAACTTCTGCATCTTTCACAAGGGTAAAAAAAGTATTTGAATAACAGGGCTAATCCTGTATTTTTGTTCGAACATTGTTACATATGAATCTTCAGATCGATCATAGCAGTAAATTGCCATTGCATGTACAGGTAGAAGAATTAATCCGTAATCTCATCGCATCCCCGGAATTTATGAACGGCGCTTTACTGCCCAAGGAAGTCGAACTAGCCAATAAATTAGTATCTCCAGAAGCACAATACGGCAAGCAACCAACAAACTGGAAAATGAAGGCCTCTTAAAAAGGAAGAAAGGAGTAGGAACCACCGTTGCAACAAAGAAACGATTGTCAACCGGGCTTGATCATTGGTATAGCTTTACCCAGGAAATGAAAGAAAGAGGGATCGATGTACAAAACTTATTTATCAAGGCTGAGTTTATTCCCGCTACTGAGAAGCTGGCGCATTTTTTTACCATCGAAGCCGGCCGACCTGTTTTAAAACTCTCCAAATTAAAAGGGACTAATAATGATCCGATCGTTTATTTCGAAAGTTATTTTCACCCGCGGATAGGGCTTACAAGGGATGACGATTTTTCGATCCCCTTATATACTATGCTGGAAACCAAATACGGGATCAAGGTCATACGCTCCAACGAAAATATTATTGCAAAGCTTGCAGGCCGCATGGCTGCCAGGTTGAAAATTTCTCCCACGGCACCGGTACTTTTTAGAGAAAGGTTTGTATATGATCCGGGCGACCGGCCGATCGAATATAATCTTGGTTATTACCGTTCGGATAAATTTATTTATTCGATCGATATAAGAAAAAATCATTAACAATTTTGCAGCAGGTGCTTCGCTCACACCTGCTAAAGTGCCCATAACTACCAATAAATTCGGATGATCACCGCTGACCCAAAACAGGTTTTAGAGGTTTCATGATATTGCAAAAGAGGGGGCGATTTTTTCTTATTAGCTATCCACTCCCCGGACCTCACTTTAGCGGCCATTTATTTTTTTAATTTCTCCAACTCTTCATTATAAAACCTAACGGTTTCAATTACATCCGGAACATTATTCAACCAGTTTGATTCATGTTCGATAGACAACATTCCGCTAAAGTTTTGCCTCTTTAATTCCGATAAAGCAGCAGTAAAATCAATGATGCCCTTTCCAACGGTAGTATCTGCGGCATCCGCTTTATCGAACTCTCTTATGTCCTTTAAATGAACGCCGTAAATATGCCCTTCCAGTTTTTTAAGGCATTCAACTATATTGAGCCCACTCCTTGCCCAGTGGCCAATATCTGCACAAGCCCCAATATTCTTGCGCCCTGCAATAGCCGCCAATACAGAATCCGGGTGCCAGTAAGGGTTCGGTTTAGGATGATCATGAATGGCTACCCTGATAGCGTATGCGCCAGCAAGGCTGTCTATTAAATCCCAATGCGTTTTTATAGGCTCAGAAGTGATATAGCTTAAGCCAAAGTATTTTGCAAGGTCAAATGTTTTGATCCATTCTTCCCTGGTTTTCGGCACAGTTACGCCCATTGCCACCATTTGTATCTGATGCGATTGTAAGAGGGCCTTAAGTTTTTGCCTGCCGGAATCAGAAAGGTTTAAACCAAAAGTATCTTTTGAATTGTTATCAAACGGTTGCCCAAGGTAGGCCTCTATAAACTTTACCCCGCCACTGTCTGCTTTTTTAAGAGCCTCGGTTTGTGAAAACATGCGAAAGGTCCACATCTGCACACCTAGTTTCCAGTTGTCCGTCACCGGGCTGCTTTCTGTATTTTTTGTAGCAACCGGCTGAGAAGATTGATCATTGCAGGATGCAAGAAGTATGAATCCGGCGAGAATTGGGAAAAGAAAGATTTTGTTTTTCATTGAATGGTATTTTAAGATCAGATTTATAATTACTGCGCAACAATGTAACACTAAACTGAAAGCATTACAAAACATTTCTCATTGTTATCATGGGGTCATTATAAAATCACTGGAGTTTCCCCAAAAACTTTCAATCAGGGAACAAGCTTAGTATGATATTTCCTGTGGAATTGTCATTTTTGTTGCGACTGATACCTGTATGGGATTTTTTGAGTAATTCAAAAATACCATCTGCCATAGCGTAATTAAAAAAAGTAGGTATGCCGAAAAAACGTTTAGACAAGATAAATACTTTTTGCACCATCAATTTTAATTTTAAATTCATGCCGATATATATGCTTGTAAAATAGGCAATGGCATGTACAATGGCGGTAAGGTTTCTGATGCCGTTGTAGCTTCTAACCCTTATGTCTTCTAAGTTGTAGGACTGCTTGATGTACCTGAAACATTCGTCGCACTTCCATCTTGTAAGATAAATTTCCACTATTTTGTAAACATCTTTAGGTTCTTTACTATCGGGTGCTTTGTTGGTAAGCAGTATCATCGGGTGCTCTCCAAAGCCTTTGATAATAACTGCATTCATCCATTCATCCGGTTTATCATACAGGGCTACTTTGGTAATACCAAAGGTAAGGTCGATAATGGATTCTTTGCCATCTTCTATTTTGGTAATCTGTGCCTTGTATCTGATGCTGGTATGTTTTTGTAGTTTATCAGCTTGTACAGGCACTATGCCCCCATTTTTATTGTGAGTTACCAGCCACCGGTTGAGTTTTAAACGGGTAACAAATTTTAATTTATTGCCTGTAAAATGGTCAATAATTTCATTGCAATCGCCTCCTCTGTCAATGGCCCAAGTGCCTGCTGTGCCTATTTTATCCCTTACTTTATTGATGGCTTCCTTTATTTTTTGGGTCGTGCTGATATAGCCTTCTTCTTTGTCTGAGAACGCTTCACAATACAGCGGCACTACTTTATTGTGTTCTAAATTAGCTGCTGTTACCTGGCACAAATGATAACCTGTTGCACCTTTTCCAGCGCTTCCATCGTAAATGCCACATAAGTTTTCCATCGCCTTGGCATAAGGCTTCATTATATCACCAGGGTCGATGGCTATCACCATCTCGTCGGTTATTTTATCATCCCCAAGGCGAATAATTTGGGTGTTGATATGATCGCTAAAATCTTCATCGGATAAATTACGGCATAGGCGTTCTTCCGTTTTTATTAATGCAATGTCTTCTTGCAGGCTACGGGCCACATTGGATATCTTGATGTCTTTTGCAGCCTGAATACCGTAAATCAGTTCTTTAATTACTCTTTGAGTAGGTTTATCAAGCCCCTTACTCAAGATCCCCGAAAATTTATTAGCTTGTGCTTTGAAACGCGCAATGGTAGAAGAGTTTGCATCCATGATCGTACTGAAATGTTTGTTGCAACTGCATTTTACGAAAGTGGATGCAATTTTTTGGGTAATCTTTTTTGAACCCAAATTTTGGCAGGAATAAATAAAACAATGGGTTACACTTGTAATTGTACTGGATCTATGGGCAGAGCTGCACTATAGAGCTTCGAGAAGATGTTTTTGGGGAAACTCCAGTAAAATCACCTCCCTTACTATCCTTTTCCCAGTTGGTTATCCCGGGGTACAACATCAGCAAACGATCGTTTCGCTTTTATTTACGGGTCACAATTAAACAAATACCTTTTGACCGACATACTTCGCCTCAAAATCTTTTACAGTATATCCGGGCCCAGTATTTTTCTTTAGGTTTAAATGAATTAATATATCAATTATTATGAATATTTTATTAATTTTATATCGCCAATGATTTCAAACCAACGATGCTGCCATGATGAAGGGTAATATAAACCAAGAACTTACCGGTCGTCTTCGAAACAATGATATTGACGCATTCAATTCACTCTATTGGAAATACCACGCTGCTATCTATAATAATGCATTAAAAATTATCCGGGATCCGGTTATTGCGGAAGATATTGTACAGGATGTTTTTATCACCCTGTGGGAAAAACGTAATACCCTTGATCCCGCTCTTGACGTATCGGGCTGGTTATTTGTGGTTAGCCATAATAAATCCATTTCGTTCCTCAAACAAAAATTAAAAGAATCCTTCCTGCAAAGTACGCTTGCCAGCCCCGCTGAAGATACCCTCTACCCTCCAAATGACTTCTCGAATTCGCAGGTCATTATATTAGAGCAGGCCATAGAACAATTATCACCGCAACGAAGAAAAGTTTTTGAATTATGTAAGGTGCAAAGCCGGACCTATGAAGAAGCTGCCCGCGAATTAAAGCTTTCAAAACATACGGTTAAAGAATATTTATCAGGCGCCGTTATCTCCATAAAAGAATATATAAAAAAGCACCCTGAATATTCTACACTTTGGCTCTATGCCTTCTTATTTTAAAACTGCTTCATCTATTTAAAGGATTACTTAATAAAATACGGCTAACCTACCTGCCGGATTTCCAGGCCATCTCTATAATAAATTTAACTATTTTTTTTTTTAACCCCCCCTTATTGCCTGAACCAGTGTATTTATGATAAAGGACAACTTGTTAAACCAAAAAGAAGAACTGGAAATCCTCCTTCAGAAGCCTGACTGGACAATCGAAGAAAAGCAATGGCTGTTAGCATATTTAGAGAATTCTGATGGTGCTGAATTGCAGGAGCTGATGCGGCGTCTTTTCCTGGTTGACTTACACGAATCCCTGACTATTTCGGGCGAAACTGCTGAACAATTATTGAAAAATATTCATGAAAAAATAATTTTAAGCAAAAGACCGGGACAGTCAAAGCTGGTACGCATGTGGACAATAAGAGTAGCATCTGCCTGTATCATTGGCTTGCTGGCATGTGGTACTTATTACCTGTTAAAAACTGAATCTTCTAAAAAAAGTTCTCCCACCACTACTGCTGGCGCATTTAAGAATGATGTTGCGCCGGGAGGAGATAAAGCAATTTTGACCTTAGCAGACGGAACTGCTATAATACTTGATGATGTTAAAAACGGAACACTAGCAAGGCAGGGAAATACAAGGGTGATAAAGATTAATGGGAAGCTGAATTATCACGTCTTAGGCACAGGGAACGGCGAGGTATTATATAATACCATTGCAACTCCCCGGGGCGGCCAATACCAGGTTGAGTTACCCGATGGCAGTAAGGTATGGTTAAATGCTGCATCTTCCCTTCGCTTCCCAACCACGTTCACCGGCAAGAGCAGAAGAGTAGAAATAAACGGTGAAGTGTATTTTGAAGTAGCAAAACATAAAAGCATGCCCTTTATTGTGGGTGTGAACGGTGCCGAAATCCAGGTGATAGGTACTCATTTCAATGTGATGGCCTATAATGATGAATCTACGATTCAAACCACCTTGCTGGAAGGCTCGGTAAAGTTTTCGAAAGACGCCAGCAATACCTCACTTAAACCCGGGCAGCAGTTACAAGTTACCAAACAAGGTAAATTCAAAATGCTTGATGATGTAGACATTGATAAAGTGGTGGCCTGGAAGAATGGTTTTTTTGATTTTGAAGGTTCGGATTTTGAAACGATCGCTAAACAACTATCCAGGTGGTACGATACGGAAGTAATGTATACAAGAAAATTCGACGAGCTTTTTTATGCTGTAATTCCAAGGGATACCAAACTTTCCGATGTATTGAAAGCATTGGAACTTACCGGGAAAGTACGGTTTAGAATTGAAGGAAAAAAGATAATTGTATTGCCGTAAGGCAGCGGAAGCGTGCGTTCGGGGCGTATTGTTTACGGCACGCCACTACAAAGGTTGGTCACTAAACAACATAAGTTTTTAATGGCTCAATCTTTTAATCGGTTATTCCAATACCTACCTGTTTGCATACTTAATTAAAATTGAAGATTTTCCCGCAGATTCTGATTTCTATGATTAACCACTTTTCAATCCGGCTGAATTTTATCCGGCCGGTTCAGCGCCACTTTAAAACCAAAGCAGGAAAGAGCACCAGGAATTTATATGCGCCTCTTACTATTAAAAAAGAATAATTGCGGCGACTATCTCATAAGAATACCGGATCACCGCGAGAGAGTACACGCGCATGATCATGTTTATGTTTGAAACTATTTGAACAGTCCTTATTATGTAACCCCACAAAATAACACTATGAAATTGATTGCTTGTAACAACCACTTCGCACCCCGAAGAAATGCCGTTGCCAACCTACTGTTAATTATGAAAATGATGGTATTTTTTTTAGTTGCTTTTTGCCTTAACACACAAGCAAAAAGCAATCTTCAAAAAATCACCCTTTCACAAAAAGATGTTCCGCTTAGAAAAGTATTTCGCGAGATCAGTAAACAAACAGGTTATACTTTCGTGTATACAAGGAGTTTGTTGCAAAAAGGAAAGAATGTAACACTGGAGACCACGAATGCTTCACTGGACTATGTACTTGGAGAATGCTTTAAGGGCCAAATGCTTACTTATACCATTTTAAATAAACTCATAATACTCAAGGAAAGGGCAGTGGAAATTCCACAATTAAAGGACCCTGTTCCCTCACCACCTCCGGCTGCGATAAACATATCCGGCACCGTAACCGACGATAAAGGCCAGCCCCTGGATGGGGCAACCATCGTTGTAAAAGGAACAAGCAAAGCTACCCGGTCGGATGGCGGGGGCAGGTTTTTAATAGATGCTGACGCGAATTCAACGCTGGTCATATCATTTGTAGGCTTTGAATCCGCGGAAGTAAACGTGGGTACGAACACGACCGTATCCGTGCAATTAAAAGCTGCTATTGCCGTTGGAGAGCAGATCGTTGTGATCGGCTACGGTACCGCAAGAAAATCTGATCTAACCGGTGCGGTGGCGACTGTCAGCGGAGAGAAGCTTTTGGACAGGCCTGTTACAAACGTATCCCAGGCACTGCAGGGAAGGATCGCTGGTGTGGAAGTTATTGTGAATACAAGTGCGCCGGGCGAAGCCGCGAAAGTACGTATCCGTGGAACCAGTTCCATTAACTCCAGCACAGACCCCCTGTATGTTGTAGACGGAATTATCGGCGTGGATGCTAATACGCTTAATCCAAACGACATATCCTCCGTAGAAGTTTTAAAGGACGCCTCTTCAACAGCCATTTATGGTGCCCGCGGCGCCAACGGTGTAATCCTCATCACGACAAAACGTGGTGTAAAAGGGAAAACGCGGATACTGTACGATAACTATGTATCCCTGAATACCATTGCCCGGAGTTTGCCTGCTTTGAATTCCGAGGAGTTTATGGCCGTGTATAAACTAGCCTATCAAAACACGCAGAAGTATGATTCTGCGGGTTTTGCCCAGGGAAAGTACATCGCTAATAATCCGGCGAATTTCCCCAAACTTTTTGATGCAAGCGGGAAGCCACTCTATAATACAAATTGGGAAAAAGAAGTGTATAAACCGGCATTGAGCCATAACCACCAGCTTACGCTGCAGGGTGGATCCGAAAAATCTACTTTTAGTTTATCGTTAGGATACCTTGACCAGGATGGATTAATGATCGAATCCTGGTTCAAAAGATATTCAGCCCGTTTCACGATGGACAATGACGTTAACAACTGGTTGAAGATCGGCGGTAGCATGTCGCTGGTTAAAAGTACGGAAAGACTGATCTCGGATGCCAATGGCGGACTGAATGTTTCGAGGATGGTCATCGAAGGTATTCCCATCATTCCAATAAAATATCCGGATGGCACCTGGGGCGGTAACAGCGATTTTCCGGGAATGGAAGGAGGCAGCAATCCTGTAAATATTGCCAAAAACCGGTATACATTGATAAACCTTACCCGCTCTATCGGCAACGTATATGCGCTCTTTCATATTACCAAGGACCTGGACTTCCGTAGTGATTTCGGGTTCAATTTACACGCTCAGAAAAATAATTTTTACTCCGGCCGTGAACTGTCATCACTTTCCTTAAATGAAAGAGGTGTAGCCAGTATCAATAACTGGATGGGAAATTACTGGCAAAGCGAAAATTATCTTACCTACAATAAGCAGGTCCGTAGCAACCATAAACTTACTGCATTATTGGGCCTTTCCTGGCAAAGGAATTATCTTGAATACCAGGGTGCAAGCGTTTCCAATTTTATCGATGATTACTGGCAATGGCACAACCTTGGCGCAGGTACCGGCGACAGGGGGATAGGTTCCTCGGATGAAACATGGTCAATGAACTCTTATTTTGCGCGCATGACTTATAACATCAGCGATAAATACCTTTTCACTCTAACGGGCAGGTATGATGGCTCGTCTAAGTTTGGCCAGAACAACAAGTTTGCCTTTTTTCCGTCTGCGGGAGCGGCCTGGAATATTTCAAAGGAAGATTTTCTTAAAGACAATGCCACTATCAGCAACTTAAAGTTACGTGCCAGCATCGGTTCTACCGGTAACCAGGAAATCGGTACCTACCGCTCGTTCCAGTTATTGGGTTCCGGAACAACGATATTTAATGGCCAGCGGGAACCAACTATCAACAGGTCGAGTTTTGGAAATCCTGATCTGAAATGGGAACGCGTAAATCAATATGATATCGGGCTGGAACTTGGTTTGTTTAACAGCCGCGTGAATATTACGGGGGATTATTACCATCGTACAACAAAAGATATGCTGTTGGATGCACCCATTCCGTGGAGCTCCGGTCTATCGACTGTAACCCAGAATATCGGCTCTTTGCAGAATGCCGGCGTAGAATTGGCGGTGAACGCGCAGATAGTTAAATCACAAAACCTTACCTGGTCTACCGATGTTAATTTCACTGTTAACCGTAACAAGATCCTGCAACTCGGCTCAAATAACGATGATATCTATCCCGGTCCATGGTTCCTCGGACAAACCAATATCCTTCGTGTAGGCTGGCCTATTGGAACTTTCTGGGGTTATATCAGGGAAGGGGTATGGCAGACGAAGGATGCCGCCGAAGCTAAAAAATACAATGTACAGCCAGGTGATATAAAATGGAAGGACCTTAATAACGATGGTAAAATTGATGATGCCGACAATACCAGGATAGGCCAGGCTTATCCAAAATACACCCTGAATGTATCCAGTACATTAAATTTCAAAAATTTTGATTTCACATTTGACATCCGGTATGTAGGCGGAGTGAACACTGTATCGAACTATATGCATTCTACCGAAGACAGGCAGGCAATTGCCAATAGCCTGGCCTCTGTACTCGGAGCCTGGACACCAGCGAATCAAAACAGCAATATCGCCGAGGTACGTTATTATGGCTCATTCTATCAAACTCATATTGATAATCATTGGGTACAGGACGGGTCATTTATACGCGGTCAGAATTTTGTGCTCGGGTATACGCTTCCGGACAATATGATGTCCAGGATGCATATCAACCGGCTGCGGTTTTACGTGAGCGCACAAAACTTGTTTGTAATTACAGACTATACAGGGTATGATCCTGAAGTAAATACTTTCGGGGGACAGCTTACACAAAACCAGGATTTCTTTCCTTATCCGCGGCCCCGGGTTTTCAATGCCGGCTTAAACCTTTCTTTTTAACCTCACAAACGAATCGAAATGAGAAATATAAAATATATTATCGCAATAGGGTTGGTATCGGGTTTGATTTCCTGCTCAAAGTTTTGGAGGATGATCCTTCAGGCTCCTTAACACCTTCGTCGAATGTTACCAGTCCGACCATTGCAAGGGCATTTGCTAATTCAGCTTACTCCAGTTTAACTACGCTCGACCAGGGTAGTGGTGGCTATGGTGGCAATACGGCCTCCCTATGGAGTTCATGACGGGTAAAGCTTCCGGTAACGCGCAAACAGAGAGTTTTCGTTTTACAATCTAACTTACGATGCACAATCATTTTATATAGACACCTGGTGGCAGGGGCTATACCGCGGAATATCAAATTGTAACCTTGCAATACAAAAGATAGAAGAGATACCGCAGGATGACGCTGTAAAATCGAAAACGTTAGGTGAAGTACACACGCTGAGGGCATTGTATTATTTTTATCTTGTGCGCATGTACGGGGATGTGCCCAAAGTAACAGAAGTGGTTTCCGATCTTAATGATGTAAAACCATCGCGCGCTTCTGCAAAGGAAATATATGATGAGATCATAATTCCCGACCTGATAATTGCTGAAGCATCCGGGCTTGCCTGGCAGGATAACACCGGGAAAGTTTCCATGGGAGCGGTGAAATCACTGTTGGCTCATGTTTACCTGACCTATGCCGGATTGCCTGTTGCTGGTGGCCAGCAGTTTTATGCTGAATCGGCAAAACGGTCTAAAGAAGTAATCGATAATGGAGGGTATACCCTGTATCCCGAGTATACGGATATGATTAAACCGGCCAATAAAAATAAAGGCGAATTTATATGGCAGGTTCAGTTTGCTGCAGGTATCAGCGACAACGATCTTACCGCTAAATCATTACCCCAGTTCCAGGATATAGCTGTGTATTCTGATGAATTTGGTGGCCTTGTACCTACTGCTCAATTCATCTCCAGTTATCCCGCAGGTGATAAACGTACGCAGGAAAGGCAATATTATTATACAAAGTATCCGAGGAACGGATCCACTACTGATACAGTAATTTTGGGTGGGCATTATATTTATAAATGGTTTGATGTGAATGCCGTTACCAATTCGGCTCACTCTGATCTTAATTATACTATTTACCGGTTGGCGGATGTATTGCTCATGTATGCCGAAGCAGCAAACCAGGCGGAAGGCGCACCCAATGCGGTTGCCACTCAGTCGGTAAACAGGATCAGGCAAAGAGCTGATCTCGATCCCATTGGCACCTTATCGAAAGATGCGTTCGAGAAAGAGGTATGGACACAGCGTTACCTTGAACTGGCGTTCGAGGGCAAAATTTGGTTTGATATGCTTCGTACACGCAAAGTAAGAAATGATCTTACGGGTAATTTTGAAGATTTTATCGGGCATACCACCATATGGGGCAAGACATTTACTGAAAACCAGCTATTGTTTCCTATCCCTTTAAGAGAAATTAATAATAATCCTAACTTAACCCAGAATAAAGGTTTTTAAGGGATCGTTCCCATTTGCAGGGAATGCGCGGATGAACAGCAACTTATTATTAAATGTTCATCCGCGCATTTCCTGCAATAAAAACAAGGCAGGGATTAATAATATTTTAAACGTTTTATTCTCGTTATTTTTAGGTATAACTTCATTGCTGGTATCTACATTCCATTCAACATCATTAACCAGCTAATTGAAAGAAAAATGAAAAGAAGATCATTTATAAAGCAGGCGGCAATTGCTACAGGTGGAACATTAATTATGCACGACCTGTTTGCAAGGAAAACGGATAAATTATACGGGCATAATAATATGACCTACAGGCTTGATACAAGCTGGGCCACGAGCAGTGCGGCTCAATTTCCTGTCAATGATTGTCATGAAATGGTGCAGGATAGTAAAGGAAGGATCATCTTACTAACGAATGAAACAAAAAACAATATCCTGGTTTACAACACGGGCGGAAAATTATTAAACAGCTGGGGGCATCTTTTTCCCGGAGGCCATGGTTTAACATTGCATGATGAAAATGGCGAAGAGTTTTTATATATCACCGATACCGCAAAACACGAAGTGTACAAGACAACACTGGATGGCGATATTTTACTAACTATCCCTGCGCCGCTTGATGCCGGTATCTATAAAAAACAGGAAGAGTTTGTACCAACAGAAACTGTTGTGGATGCCAATGGTGACATTTTTATAGCGGATGGATATGGGGCACAATTTATTTTACAGTATGATAGTAAAGGAAAATTAAAAAACCATTTTGGCGGGAAAGGCGAAGGCGATGCACATCTTGACAATGCCCACGGTATCTGTATCGATACCCGGACAGGAAAAAATGCTTTGATCGTGACAGACCGTACAAGAAATTGTTTCAAAACATTTAGTAAAGGGGGCGAATTGCAGGATATCATTAAGCTTCCCGGCGCCTGCGTTTGCCGGCCAGTTATCAACGGTGATCACCTGTATGCGGCAGTGCTGCGCTCACCGAATATGGACAAGGAAGCATCCGGTTTTGTGACAGTGCTGGATAAGGACAATAAAGTAGTTAGTAATATAGGCGGAACGGAGCCCCGTTATGTGAACGGTGTACTCCAGCCTATGACCCAGGCCGATAAAATTTTTGTTCATCCACATGATGTATGTGTTGACCGGGATGGAAATATATATGTTGCTCAATGGGCATCAGGTAAAGTGTACCCATACAAATTAACAAAGGCATAAACTGAATAGTATTTTAGTAATGACGGTTAATTAAAATTATAAAGAGTCTTCCGGGGAGAAGCGGGGTAATTCGTAAATCTTTTAATGCAACAGGGGTAATGGTTCTGTAGTAGCAGAGCAGAATCGCCCCAGGCGGGCTTTGCAGGAAATTTTTTCAGGGACTTTCCTGGAAACTAATGTTAAACTTCAAATTAAAATGAGCTTTTTTAACGCGATCTATGATTGGATAGTCGGGTTCTTCGGTATTGGAGAACTTATAAAGATTATAAAGTCAGGTGACTACAGCTCTTTTCTTACCTACAAGGGAATTGTTTCTATTATCGGCCCGCTATTTCCAATCGTTTTAGTAGTGGAGGTCTTAATGGCTTTTTTATATAAAAAATTCAAGGCCATTGATTATAAAATATCCTTTTTTTCTTATGTACTTAACGCCGTTATCGGCAGGTTCATTTCAATAGCTGCTATTATATTTTGCATAGGGCTTTTTGAAAAATATGCATTATTTCAAACCACCTTCACCTGGTACTGGTTTATTTATGGTTATATAGTATGGGAGTTCGGCCATTTTATTTATCATTTCCTCGGACATAAGGTGAGGCTTTTCTGGTGTTTGCATTCAACGCACCACGCTCCGCAAACCATGAACCTGTCTGTGTCCTATGCACACTTTTTCCTGGAAGGCCCTTATGCCGATGTTATCCGCACAACCGTTTGTATCTTATTAGGGGTTAACCCGCCCATGTTATTTGTCATCATGTTTATTGATGGCTTCTGGGGTGGATTTATCCATATCGGTGAGCATATGGTCAGGGATGGCCGGTTAGGATGGTTAGGTAAATTTATCCTTACACCATCTCATCACCGGGTGCACCATGCAAAGAATCCTTTATATATGGATACCAACTTTTGCAACCTGCTGAATATATGGGACCGTGTCTTTCGTACCTATCAACCAGAAGACAAAAACGTTCCTGTTAAATATGGGATCACCCGCGAAATGAGGCCCAATAGTTTTATCGATAGTTATTTTGGTGAATTCAGTTGCCTGGTAAAAGACGTCGCCAGGGCACCCGGTATAAAAAATAAGCTAAAGTATATTTTCATGCCGCCTGGCTGGAGCCATAAGGGTGACAATAGAACCGCAGGTAAAGTGAGGGAAGAGTTTATGAAAAATTACACTTCACAAAGTGATCACCACGTTGATCACAAACCGATAATTAATGATAAGGTCAGGCAAAGTTCATAGCCCTTTCTGAGGCTTATTGCTTAACGCTCAAAAAAGTGCGGGCGCTCGCGTAGCATTATGTTAACTTACCTGGTAATGACTCTGACATGCAAATTTGCTTGGCTCGCGGTTCTCATGTTTTTCCTGAGCGGGTCAAATTTCAGCGCCGGTACGACTCGTTCCCTTTTTTAAAAATTTATAATACTAAGGCCAGGGGATACATGGAATAAACCCGGTATATCATTGCCTAACAATTATTATTCAAGGCTGTTATTTAAGCGTTTTAAGGTAGTCGAGGCTTTGCGGAATCTGTTCCACTGCCTTGGCGGATTCATCTTCAATAAAAGCGTATTTGATACCGATCTTTTTTGCTTCCTTCATGATAGCAGCGATGCCTACATCGCCCTTGCCTAAAACAACATTTGTTTCATCGGGAGCACGCCCGTTTTGGTTTCCTTCAGTACCCGGTGCCCTGTCTTTCAGATGCAGCAACAGGAAACGTTTAGGATACTTTTTAAGTAAGGCAACCGGATCGTGTCCGGGATGCTTGACCCAGAATACATCCATTTCATAATTAACATATCTCGGATCGGTATTATTCACCATATAGTCGAACAGTGTGCCGTTTTCATAAGGGCCGATTTCATAACCGTGAGGATGATAACAAAATTGCAAACCATTTTCAAACATCAGTTTCCCGGCGGCACTAAAAACCTCGATGGCTTTTTTTATGTTTTCAATTGTAAAGCCACCTTCTTTGTGCGGCACCCACGCGCACATAATATACTTCGCACCGAAAGACTTTGCCTTATCAATAATAGCCTGTGGATCCTTTTCCAATTCTTCAAACCCGGCGCCTTAACTCACCATCTCGAGGTTATTTTGTTGCAATAACTTTTTATATTCCTCAACGGGCAAGCCGCTGGTACCGCCACCTTCGATTTTGGTTATTTTCC
>JBBJMD010000156.1:0-8805 GCA_037719925.1 Ferruginibacter sp. | reverse complement strand
TCAGTTCCTCATTTTCAAACAGGTCTACCATAGTGATGCCCAGAGCTTTCGCTGAAAACATCATTCCCTTATGCCCGATGCTCATTCCTCCACAGGCTACTACTACCCAGGAATGCCATGGGGCTTCAAAAGGCGCCGTGGTGGCCAGCAAAGTTATTTCGGGAACAATATAACTTACATCACCTACATCCGTGGAGCCGCCTGCAGGATCAAACTTCGTCGATTCGAGCGGCTTAATATTTCCATTGATACCCTTTGATTCAAGGCCATATTCTATCATGATCTTATCTGCAAAAGCAATTTCTTCTTTCGTATAAACGATCGGGGCCATCAACGTTAGGTTTCGCTGCAGGAGTTTTGCGCCGGCTTCATTTACCAGTATTTCATATAAGCCGTTATTTAATTTAATTTCATAATCCACTCCGGCCATCAAAGCCGCGCCCCTGGCGATATCTTTCAGGCGCTCTGATACATCCGCAACACCTTTTCTTTTAGAATCCCTTATCCATATCCATACGCTGGCCTCTTCAGGAATTACATTAGGTATTTTGCCTGCGTTACTGTACACATAATGCATGCGCACACTTGGTTTAACATGTTCGCGCAAAAAATTTATCCCGATATTGAATAATTCAGCCGCATCAAGCGCACTGCGGCCATTCCAGGGATCGCCCGCGGCGTGTGCACTTTTGCCTTTAAATACAACTGAATAGTCAGCAACCGCCTGGGAACTTTGCATGTTTGCTTTGATTTCATAGTCAGGATGCCAGTCGAGACAGATATCCAGGTCATTAAACAGCCCGGCCCTTGCCATGTACACTTTACCTGCCAGATCTTCTTCTGCAGGTGTTCCATAAAACCGTATGGTACCTTTCAATTTCCTGGCAGCTATTAATTCTTTTATTGATACCGCCGCACCCAGGCTTCCGGCGCCAAACAGGTTATGGCCACATCCGTGTCCAGGTGCACCTTCCTTTAATGTTTCTTTTACAGGCTGCGCCTTTTGCGAAAGACCCGGTAAAGCATCAAATTCGCCCAGTATGCCGATCACCGGTTTGCCGTTCCCGAATTCTGCGATGAATGCAGTGGGTACGCCTGCCACACCCCTGGATACTTTAAATCCCTGCGCTTCAGCATAATCCGCCAGTACTTTAGCAGAGCGGGTTTCCTTCATGGCGGTTTCCGCAAATTCCCAAATCTGGTCGCTGAGCGCAATCAATTCTTGCTGATGTTTTTCAACCGATGCCATCACCGATTGCTTATTTACGGAAATCATTTTTTTTTGCGCATTGAGAAAGGCAGGTATTAATAACAAGGGCAACAATAATGATCTCATAAATACCGGTTTTTTATACTTGCTCTTTGTTGTGCGATGCACACGAAAGACAAATACGTTTAGATTTATTTTTAAAAGGTAAGCAACATCCTGTTATAATAAGTGAACAAAAGCATATTTTCTTTAATCATTGAAACAGGTATAAGTATAAACAATATAATCGGGTTAGGGTGTTTAAAATTTATTTCTGTGTACCAACAAATAGTCTACAGTTCATAGCCAATAATGCTTGACACAGAGGTGTGGCATTAATGTTTAATAATTTCTAGTCGTATCTTAATGGCAAGTATATACTATAAATCAGGTGAAATTTTATAGGAGGTTTGTTTCAGAATCCTCCTGTTAAATATTTCAGGATGTAGATTCCAATCCGGAAGAAGCTTTTTTAAAAAATGAAATAAATAATTTTTTTTGACTTGTTCATCGAAATTTCCAAATTTTTCCTCTATTTTTTTGTATTTTATTATTTCATCAGTTGACAAATTATCTTATTTAAATCCCAAACAGGCTTCTATATATTTGGGTTTAGGGGCCCGTTACGATGAGACATGGAAGTATTGTTTTTAACATGGCAAGCATTTATATATTAGTAAACATCCGCAGGCTTGAATAATGTAGCAATTGAATCAGTGGACCCACGCTGGCACCCTTGTTTGTAATATGCTGTGCAAATCTTAATTTCATCCTTCATGAAATACTTCTCTATATTTTTTTTGATATCTTGCCAGACCATTGTTATGGGCCAGACCAGGCATGATAGTTTGTTTCAAACAATTCTTCTGAATAATAATAAAAGGGTCCTGCAGGAGGTGCTGGGTAACAAAAACGAATTTCGATTACAAATTATCTATACCCGGATAAACCGGGATGATCACAATACCCCAATCTTTAAAAATTATTATTTTAATACAGACAGCAATCTCTACTTTAATCCCGCCTCTACGGTAAAATTGCCCCTCGCCTTGCTGGCATTGGAAAAGCTTAATGCTGTTAATATCAAAGGGGTAAATAAATACACTGCGTTACAGATCGATAGTAGTTTTACAGGTCAAACAAAAATTGTGTACGACAGTACTGCCCGGGATTTACGGGCTTCGATTGCACACTACGTAAAAAAAGCTTTTCTTGTCAGCGATAACGATGCTTATAATCGCCTTTACCAATTTATTGGTCAACAGCACATCAACCGCGGCCTGCGGGATAAGGGATATGGGAGTTCCCGTATCACCAGGCAATTTCTTGGTTTGACGCAGGAAGAGAACCGGCATACAAATCCATTTCGTTTTATTCGGAAGGATGGAAGTTTAATACATGCCCAGCCACCCGCATACAATACGGACTCTTTTTATTTTGGTAAAATAGTTAAAGTCGGGAGGGCGCATTATAATAACCATGACAGCCTCATAAACGAACCAATCGACTTTACACGGGTAAATACTGTACCGCTTGAATCTTTGCAGCAGATGTTGCAGTCCGTTTTATTTCCCTTGTCTGTACCTGCCCGGCAGCGTTTTAATTTAACGCATGATGATTATAAATTCCTGTACCAGTATCTTTCCCAATATCCAGCTGAAACAAATTATCCAAAATATGACAGCGCTCAATATTATGACAGTTATGTAAAATTTTATTTTAGAAACGGCAATCATAAGATGCCCTCGCATGTTCGCGTTTTTAACAAAGTTGGCTGGGCTTACGGATTTTTAATAGACGTTTCTTATGTTGCGGATTTTAAGAATAAAGTGGAATTTATGCTTACCACAACACTCTATACAAACAGCGATGGCGTGCTTAATGATGATAAATATGATTATGAAACTACCGGGTGGCCATTTTTGTACGAACTTGGACAGGCGGTTTATCAATACGAATTAAAGCGCCCGAGACGGTACCGTCCCGACCTGAAAAAGTTCCAAATCAAATACGAGCGGCGGAGCAGGCATGATACCAGGCCTTCAATAAAAAATGTAGATAATTAATTGCAGTATCGAACCTTTGATTGAAATGAAGGGACCATACCATTTCACAGAAAAAGATTACAGGGATAAATTATAACTATATCTGGACTATGGCTTTTTACGATAATATAGCAAAACGCTGGCATCAGGCTACAGGGTATAAGGGCGGGAAATTTAAAGAACTCGTTTTAAATGATATTCTCCTGGGCAAAATCTCCACGATCGGCAACAAAGCAATTTTGGAATTGGGAGCGGGCAACGGTTATTTCCTTCCTTTGCTCCTAAGGCGGTTTTCAGGAGAGGTTCCTTCAGGTATTACGGTAACTGATAAGTCGGAGCCTTTACTGGATATTTGTAAGCGGCATTTCAGGATACCAGGTGCACAGTATCAAAACATTGATGTTTGCAAACACTTACCATACGAAAACGATCAGTTCGATCTAATTATAGCATCAATGATTTTCAATGAAGTACCTCCTTCATGTTTTGAAAAAGCCTTAGAAGAATGCCGGCGGGTTTTAAGTGTGAATGGCTTATTGCTCATGACAGTAATTCATCCCGATTTTATCAGGAGCCTTCAAACCAGGAAAATGCTGAAATCTACAAAGCAGGGAATGATGACTATGCCCGCCACGGGCAGCCTGAGGTTACCGGTTGTTGTTAGGACGATGGAGCATTACCAACGTTCGTTAGCGCAAACTGGGTTTAGTTTTGAAGAAACCGAAGTGGCTCCAACAAAAGAATTGCTGCGCCAAAAAGCCGGGCTGCAAAAAGCGGCCGGTGTGTCAATCGCTTTGGTTTTTACCTGTACGAAAACGGGATTATAAAGCAAAACTTTACGTTGATTAAAATGCACCTATTGCCAGAATCCTCCATTGTGCCCCTGAAAATGAAACCGCATCGGAGCTCACATTAACAACACGGATAGTAATGTTAGAAGTGGTGACATTTTCAAGCACCAGCATTACTTTGTAGTATTCGCCGTTTTCAGTAATCACATTGCCCACATAAGCTGTTGGAGCGGAAGTAAATGTGCCCGCACTTATTGAAATAGCCCCTGTTACACTACTCCCGACACCCAGGCCAGATACACTTAAAGTAGCTGAATAGGCAACAATACGCTGGCGTGTTGCACTATTGCTCATGACCACGCCCCGTCCGTCTGCCCTTAATTCCCCATTAGTTGCAACGATATCACCGGTCGTGGCAATAATGTTATTGGTGGCGGTAATATTTGTTCCCGCAGAAATAGAAGTTCCTGCCGTTACTGCATTCTCAGAAATTACGCTACCCGTTTCTGCAAACACGCTACCGGCTGCTCGCAGGGTGCTGCCTCTAACCGTGCCACCCACTTCCAGAAAATAGCCCGTTGGAACAGCATTGATCCCAACAAGGCCGGCCTGGGTAATGATCATCCGCCGTTGTTTGGCAGTATAAAAATCCAGGCTAAAGGGCTCCGCGGCTCCGGAGCGGTTACTGGTGATTCCAACCATCTGCAAATTGGTAGCCGTATTTCCAAATCGCAAACCGTTCAATAAACTTGATCCGGGGTTTTGGTTATTATGATCGAGGTTTATTCCCCGGTCTATAGATAAAGCCTGGGTGGGTGCTACTACACCTATCCCTACATTATCCTGCGAAAAAACGGTGAATGAAATAAATAAGAGCCATGTTAAACTAAGTAATCGAAACATTTTCATAATTGAAATTTTAAAGTTTATGAATGGAGAGATTTAATAAGCAACCCTGATCATACTTTATCAGGCCCGGCCTTGTCTTACCTGTTCTTCCAGGATTATACCCTTGCTGCCGGCAAGCGCTGTAAAGATTACCCAATTCTTGAAACGCACACTTTCTTTTTTGTAACAGGTACATCTTTCTTTGTAAAGGGTTTATTTTTCAATGTAATAGGCAGGCGTTATTTTGCCCCGGTTAGATTTTTAAAATTGCCGGAGGTTACGCTGTTCTACATCAGCGCAGCGATGTATAGCTGAACTACAGACTAATTATCCTGGTGATAACTTAATACAATAATAACTGTTTCTACCAAAATGTTTACGGAATTGCTTCACTTATAAAAGACGAATCAGTTGTATCAATCATTATTGTATCAGTTATTTTTAAAGCTTACTGCAATAAATATTGATAGGATGAAGGATATTTTTTGCCCATGAGGGATGGTAAGCAAAAAAGATCAAGAGCCCCGGCTGAATGATAGTACAGGCAATCATCCCGTATGCCGGTATCATTCTAATTGGTGAAAGGTAAATTGCAGTTTCCTGAAAGTTACAATTTTAAATTTAATAGCCTGCCGGTGAATATTCAAAACCACTAAGGCTAATCGATAAGTGAAAATTTATTTATACATTTACAACAACGACAAAAGAAATATTGAAAATGGTAATATGAAATCAAGGGCACTGTTCTTTTGCAGACTGCCTTCACTTGCATTAAAAATTCAAGGTGCTTGCGGAATTATAACTAATAACAGGAACCTAACCGGTTCAACATACATCCAAAACTAATCAATTTTGACAGCTAAATGCGGCATCCTTACCAATTATATTTAGTCGTCCTGTTCCATCTTTTATTTTCAAATGCATCATTGGCACAAAGATCCAATACAGACACTGCTTTTTATACTACTGCCATCGATAATGTAATACAGTTATATGCGGACAGCCTAAATGAAAATCTGCGGCTGTATAATGGAAATGAATTCACAGGTAATTTTCCCGGTGTTCCGGGGCATCCTTTTTTTGAATTTCCCCAGCCCCAAAAGGGAACAGTGTTTTATGACGGCATCCGGTATCCAAATGTGCTATTATCTTATGATATTATTAATGATGACGTTATTTTTGTCGACACAGCCAGGAACCGCGTCATAAAATTAATCTCACAGAAGGTAGATTGGTTTAGCATTCAGCACCATCTGTTTATTAATGTGCGGGAAGATAGTAACGCCAGGAATATGCCAGCCCGTGGTTTTTACGAACTTTTGTATGAAGGTGCGGGTGCTGTTTTGTCTAAACAAAAAAAACAGTATGAACAGGCGCTTAAGGGTGATGAAACGTCGGGGTTCATACAATGGACCTGGTATTATGTGAGAAAGGGGGCAACCTTTTATGCTATCAATAACAAGCATTCATTACTGGCTGTTTGCAAGGATTACAAATCTGAAGTGGCAAAATTTATAGAAAAAGAAAACCTGAATTTTAAAAAAGACCCCGCTATTATGATCATAAAAGTAATGGACTATTATACTCAACTCAAGATTAAATAAATGGCTACTATACGGCTCCGGTTTGTATTGCTTGTAATGATTCCGGTATTGTGCATAAACCCGGTAAGGGCGCAACAGGATAACACCATCACCGGAGATTTTGCCCACCTGCCTTTTATGGAATTTGTAAAGTATGTGGAAGCCAAAACCCGCGCTCATTTTTATTTCAAACCAGCAGACCTGGATAGCTTCACTGTTACAATAAACGCAGATAAGGGTCACCTGCCGGAATTACTCACCAGGGTTTTTGCCAAAACACCTTTTCATTTTTCTATCGACCGTGATAATAATGTTTTTATAAATTCCCGGTTTGCAATTCAAACTACTCTTCCTGAAGATTTTTTTAATACCAAAAAATTAATCCAGGATTCTTTAAGTAATAAAAACGATATTTTTTTCCAGCAAGCTGATGCTGATCATAAAATAATATCCGCCGAGAATAAACTGTTCGAGATTGGTACCCGGGGAAACACCTCTTCCAATCAAAAAGCTATAATTGCCGGTTATGTACGTGACAGTAAAACCGGCGAATCCTTTGCAGGGGCACTTGTATATACGGATACACCTTATGTAACGGTTGTTACCAATCAATTTGGATATTATAGTATTACCTTACCTGGCGGCAGGCATATATTGCGGGCTAACAGTTTTGGTATGAAAAGTGCCAGCCGCCAGGTGATGCTGTTTTCTGATGGCAAGCTGAATTTTGATCTCCAGGATTCCGTACCCAGTTTGAAAAACGTTGTGGTTATTTCTGAAAGGGAATCAAATATCCGGGGGCTGCAGATGGGAGGAGAGAAGCTTTCAATAAAAGCGATCAGGTCCGTACCGGTGGTTTTTGGTGAAGCAGATATATTAAAAGTGTTGCTGACACTGCCCGGTGTAACCTCGGTAGGTGAAGCGAGCAATGGGTTTAATGTCCGCGGAGGTTCTACCGATCAAAACCTTATCCTTTTCAGTGATGCTACGATTTATAACCCTTCTCATTTATTTGGGTTTTTCTCCGCTTTTAACCCGGATGTGGTAAAAGGTTTCGACCTGTATAAAAGCGCCATCCCCGAAAAATACGGTGGCCGCTTATCATCTGTACTGGATGTTTCTATGCGGGATGGTAATTCAAAAAAGGTTTCCGGCACGGGGGGAATCGGGCTCTTAACGAGTAAGTTTACGATCGAAGGCCCGATTAAAAAAGATAAAACCTCATTGATTGCGGGTGGCCGTACCACCTATTCAAACTGGCTGCTGAAGAAGGTTTCAAAATCGGAATACAGCAAAAGCAAGGCAGGCTTCAGTGACCTGAACCTACGTATCAGCCATACTATAAACGACAAAAACAGTTTATATTTAACTGCATACTTTAGCAGTGATAATTTTAAATTAAACACCGATACACTTTACAAATACGGCAACAGGAATATAAACCTAAAGTGGAAGCATATTTTTAATAACAGGTTCTATGGCATTGCCATTGCAGGCCTGGATCATTACCAATACGCTATTTCAAGCGAGGAAAATCATGTAAATGCGTACCGGCTGAAATCAGGCATTAGCCAGGGTAGTTTCAGAACGGATTTTAATTACTCGTTTAATAATAAGCAGACGCTTTCATTTGGTCTTAATTCTATTTATTATAAAATTAAACCCGGTGCCTTTGAGCCGTTAGGAGAGCAATCACTCGTGACACGCAATATTTTGCAAACCGAACAGGCCCTGGAGACAGCATTATACCTTGGTGATCAATGGATGATTACTCCCAAACTATCCATTAATGCAGGGCTGCGGTATTCTATTTACAATTATCTCGGGCCACATGATATCAATACTTATGTAAATGGGCAGCCGAGAGATAAGGTTTCGCTGCTCGATACTATTTCCTATAGCCGTAATAAATTTATTAAAACATATCACGGTCCGGAATACAGGTTTGTAGCACGGTATATTTTATCGAATGAGGCATCTATAAAACTGAGCTTTAACAGCCTCCGGCAATACATTCATATGCTGTCCAATACCACTGCCATCTCTCCCAGCGATACGTGGAAACTTAGTGATCCTAATATCAAACCACAAAGAGGGAACCAGCTTTCGCTGGGTTATTATAAAAACTTCCGGTCAAATACGATTGAAACGTCGATAGAAGTATATTACAAACAACTGAAAAATTACCTTGATTACAAGAGCGGGGCGGTTTTGCTGATGAACCATCATATAGAAACGGACCTGGTTAA
>JBBJMD010000155.1:0-8833 GCA_037719925.1 Ferruginibacter sp. | reverse complement strand
GGTTAGTAGTTCCCAGCTCCAGGCAATGGCTTCTTTTTTAAAATAATCGCCGAAACTCCAATTGCCCAGCATTTCAAACATGGTATGATGATAGGTATCTACCCCAACCTCTTCCAGGTCATTGTGTTTGCCGCTGACCCTTAAACATTTTTGTGTATCAGCAGCCCGTTTATAAGGAGCAGTTTTATTTCCAAGAAAGTAATCCTTGAATTGGTTCATCCCTGCATTTGTAAATAAAAGTGTCGGGTCGTCTTTTAACACGATGGGTGCGGATGGTACGATTGTATGACCTTTAGATGTAAAAAAATCAAGAAATTGGCGGCGTATGTCTGCTGATGACAATGAATTTTCTAGCGTATGATTAGCTTTTTTTTCAACAAAATCCGTCATATACCTTTCTGTTTTGGGTTGATTTTTGCAATGTAACCGGCTATCTTTGCAGGCTTGTGTATAAAGCGAGGCAAAGGTAAGAATTAGCTATTACACGGGGTTGCCAACCTTAAGCAACGTAATTTAAAGTTAGGCGTCAGGAAGATTTGTATAAATGGATGAAGTTCCTGGTACAGGTAGCTACCCGTCAATTATCAGAAAGTATACAGAAAATAGATATTAGCATTATATTTAACCATAAATATAATGCTGCATCAGGAAAATTATAAAGCCCCGCCGGGGTTTGGGGGCTATGAAAAAAATAAAATATTTTTACAATACCAATACTCTTCGTTATGAAAAGTTAGTAACGCCCTTAAGGGTAAAATTGTTAGGAATATTTGGCTTCTTCTCCGCTTTATTGGTGAGTTCCGCGCTGGTGATCTGGGTATATACAAAATTTATTCCCAAGCCGACCGACCAGGAGTCGAAAATCCGGCTGGAATTAATGAAAGATAATTATAGTTTGCTGAATGATAAGGTGAAAGCCCTTCAGCGGCAAATGGCTGATCTTGAAAAAAGGGATAACGAGGTTTACCGGTCTATTTTCGAGGCAAACCCCTTACCAGACAGTGCCCGGGCAAAGCTTTCGGAAAAAAAGAAGGAGATCGATAAGGTGAGCATAATGAATGAAGACCTGTTGGGCAAGGAAATCGCCGGTTCGTTGAACAATATCAGTGCAAGGATATCTTACCAGGTGAACAGTTATAAGCAGATTGAAAAACTGATCAACAACCAGGAAAATAAACTGGCAAGCATTCCCGCAATTCAGCCGGTTAGTAATAAGGACCTTACCAGGATAGCAAGTGGTTTCGGATACAGGATCCATCCAATTTACGGTATACCGAAGATGCACAATGGGCTTGATTTTACCGCTACCCAGGGTACTCCTATCTATGCAACCGGGGATGGCAGGGTTACTACTTCCGGGCCGGGCGCTGGTACGGGAAACCATGTAATTATTAACCATGGATACGGGTACGAAACCGTTTATATGCATATGGTACGTGTAAAAGTGAGAGATGGACAAGTAGTTAAAAGAGGCCAGATCATCGGCTGGGTTGGCAGTACGGGCGCAAGTACAGGGCCACATTGCCATTATGAAGTTCATATCAACGGCCGGCCTGTTGACCCCGTGTATTTCTTTTTTAATGACCTGAATGCTGAACAATACGATCGTGTGCTCAAGCTGGCAGCTACAGGCAGTGCAAAAAGTTTTGATTAACTTTAATGATGCCGCAAACACAAATAGCTTTCGATTTTGGCGACCTGCCTGAGAAGCCTCAAACCGAAATTTTAATTGTTCCGGGAAAAGGTTCTGCACCCCGAAGTACTGTCACCACTAATAAGACAGCCGAAAACATCCCTATTAAAGGAAAATCAACCAGGGGCAGGAAGAGCCTAAAAGATATGAGCGGCGGGATGGAACTGATCGAAATTCCGGCAGACGAAATTTTATTCCAGAAAATGTATTACAGTATTGGAAAAGTGGCGGACATGTTTAAAGTAAACCAATCTTTGATTAGGTTGTGGGAGAATGAATTTGACATCCTGAAGCCAAAAAAGAATGGGAAAGGTGATCGTTTATTCAGACCCGAAGACATAAAAAATATACACCTCATCTATCATTTGATGCGGGAAAGGAAATATACGATGGAAGGTGCGAAAGATTTCATTAAAAATAATAAAAGGGCGAATGAAAAGTTTGAAACGATTGAGTCTCTTAAAAAACTGAAAGCATTTTTGACAGAGTTGAAAGCCAATCTTTAACCAACTATTACTTCGGCAATCATGTTAATTTGAACATTGAATAAATAATGCCTGCTAAAAACAGGGACAGCCTTTTATCATATGCAAAACTTTTCCAGTTGTTTTTCTTCTGTCTCAGTTTACTGGCAAATGAATGTATTTTTAACTAACATCATACAAGAAAGAGCCGGTACACGATTAATTTCAAATTTTGTATTTATAAAAATTATTTCCTTAGGCATGGTCATGAAAAAAGCGATAAAGTACTTGCTCCCGGCCACATTATTATTGCTGATTTTAGTCAGTTGTAAAAAAGCCGGTTCTGCCGAAATAACAATACTTGCTCCAACGAACCTGGTCTTTACCGCCCTTGTTGCTACTGATGGCAGCGGGTTGGTAAATTTTACGGCCCAGGCAATGAATGCCGTTTCTTTTGATTTTGAATTTGGAAATGGCGAAATTAAAACCGCCCCGACGGGAGTGATTGATTATGTGTATTCCCGCAGTGGCACCAATACTTTTACTGTAACCGTAACCGCTAAAAGCGGGGCGGGTTTAACCCTCAAAAAAACCATACCGGTCACGGTAACAGTTACGCCATCTGTACCTACTCTTTTTTGGTCCGAAGAGTTTAACATAGACGGACCTCCCGATTCAACAAAATGGGGATATGACCTTGGTGCCGGCGGGTGGGGTAACAACGAATTGGAATATTATACGAACCGGCGCGAGAATTCAATTGTGCAAGGGGGTGTGTTAAAAATTAATGCCATCAGGGAAAACTTTAATAACAGTCCTTATACCTCCGCAAGGTTGCTTTCAAAAGGTAAATTTGCATTTACATATGGCAAGGTGGAGGTGAAGGCCAAGCTACCTGCAGGCGTTGGTACCTGGCCGGCTATCTGGATGCTGGGAAGTAATGCTGAGACTGCAGGCTGGCCAGCCTGTGGCGAAATAGACATTATGGAGCATGTAGGAAAATGGTTGAATAGGATTTACGGAACGCTCCATTATCCCGGCCGCTCAGGAGGTAACGCTGATGGCAGTACCCGGGTGGTTGACGGTGTTACCACCGCATTTCATATTTATACACTGGATTGGACTGCTGATTCAATAAAAATATACGTGGATGGCCTGCTTAATCATAGCGTAAACAATTCAAGGAATATCCCTTTTAACCACGATTTCTTTTTAATATTAAATGTAGCCATGGGAGGCGGGTTTGGGGGAGATGTTGACCCGTCCTTTACACGGGCAACCATGGAGATAGATTATATCAGGGTATATAAATAATCTTGCAGCAGCTAATCCATTAAATGCCCCAATATGCAGGGGATAGTACCTTCCTATTCATCTTTATGATCGTGATTAATAACGGCTTTGGGGGCTTCACCAAAAAATTCAATCTCATTAACTTCCAGCAGTTTTTTTATTTCAAGGATAATCGCTTGTTTAAGCGTATCAAAATCTGCTAACGGGATGGGCAAGGTAAAATATTCGGTTATAATTGTGGCGCCACTTTTACTGATTTCTTTTAAATAAACACTATGAGTGGTCAGCTGGACCCTGTTCCTGTCCAATATGTTTTTTATCTGCGTTACAATATTTTCTATTTTGGCTACCGGGGTTTTAACAGATAGGTCCAGCCTGATCTCTGCCCTTCGTTCAGTTCTCATACTCCAGTTATCAACTATTGAATCCACCATTTGCTTATTGGGCATCGTTATGATCGTTTTATCGCCTGTAAGTATACGGGTGCTGCGCAAGCCAATCTTTTCTACCCGCCCCGTAATATTATTCACCTGAACCGTGTCTCCCGTAAAAAACGGCTTGTCAAAAAATATAATAAAAGAAGCGATCAGGTTTTCAAGGCTCTCTTTTGCACCCAGTGCCAATGCGGCCCCAACAATACTTAAGCCGGTGAGGAGGTTACCGAGTGGTTGATTAAAGCATGCTTTTATAATTAATAAAGCGCCTACGATCCCGATGATCACTTTAAGGAAATCCCTGAAAAAAACAACCAGTTGATTATCCCTTGTGTCGGTGGTAAGATTCGCTCTTTCTTCCAGCACGAAGGCAATAAAATCCACTACCCGCAATACAAGCCAGATAAAAGCAATAATAATAAAGGCCGTCCCGATCCTGGAAAGTATATCGGCCGTAGTGTGCCCGTAGATTGTGTAAAGGAATACCGCGGGAAAATTAAGTTTATCAATAGCAAATACAGCGGTCAGGATAGCCAAAAACCACTTAAACGGGCTTAATACCAAATTTACAAAACCTTCTTTGCTGATTGTTTTCCAAAGTTTTTTTATTAACCCGAATAATAAGGTAACAATATACCTTGATATATATCGCTTTACCAATAAAGCCAGGAGTATAATTCCAGCAACAACCAACCAGGCCCGGAGGGTATTATCCAAATAAATATTATTTAAAAAATCCATGTGGGTTAATTGTGGAATGCGGTTAATTTTTTATCAGGAACTCCTGTATACTATTTTTTTGAAGTAAATAAACTTTATTGTTGGCCGTTTTTATCTGCAGGGCCATTTTAAAGAAAGGCGGGATCGGAAGTTCGTTTAATTTCAAGGAAGCCTGTTGATATTCATACAGGGAAGAATCCCCGAATCCATACATATTTTTACCAATGACTTCCGTATTGTTCCAATTATAGAAGGGGAGATTATTCTTAAGGGAGCCATAATAATCAAACGTATAAAACCCATGGTTTGGATCATATAAATACAGGAATCCATCCTGGTCAGTAATTTGTAAGGGGGAGGGTACTGTGTCAAACAATGTCCTGAAATCAACCGTTTCCACTAATACATCACCGTTGTCATCTATTTTTTTTAATTTACTGTCGCCCTCATCAAAAAGCCAGATGTTGTTGTCGTACGAGGTGGCGATGGTCTTTACTTTAAATATATTTTTTTTACCGAGGTTAATGGTATTACGGACATTCAGGAACCTGTCCAGCACGACAATGGTGGCAAAATTTTTATAGAAGAGCAATAGTTTCAACGGATTGGTAGCATCAATTGAAAACAGCTTTCCATATTTGCGCACATCGTTAAAGACCCCGGCTGAATCTCCATTGCCATCAATTTTTTTTAACTGGTTGGAACTATTGTTAACGAGGTAAATGTTTTCAAGATTGTCTACGGTGAAATAAGAAAAATCGCCGGGTATGGTTTTGCTTAAGATAAAATTGGTATCCTGCTGTGCTTTGCTGGTAACGGCCAGGGAGCTAAGGAAAAAAAATAAAAGTATTTTAAGTAATTGCTTCATTTTATAAAATTAGTGTTGGCCGTCTCGTTGTTAGTTTATACCTCCTGTTCCAAAAAACCTTCATTTGCCAGCATCCCATAATATTCCAACGATATGTCAACCCCGTCAAAAACCGCGTAACTGTTATAACTTATCCATTCACCCAGGTTAATATACCGGCTTTTTTCATTCATTATGATATTCAAGGGTAAATGGCGGTGGCCAAATATAAAATAATCATAGAATTCCTTTTGCAAAACTTCTTTCGAATAGATTAATAACCATTCATTTGACTCCCCAAGAAAGCGTTCTGGCTTACCGCTTTTAAAAGTCCTGCTTTTGCGCGAAAAATAATTGGCCAGGCCCATGCCAATGGAAGGCGGAATGATGCCAAACATCCATTGGCACATTTGGTTCCGGAAAATTTTTTTCAGGAATTTATACCCCTGGTCGCCGGGGCCCTGCCCGTCACCATGCCCGACATAAAATTTCTTGTGATTGAATTCAAAGGTCTTGGGTTCAAAATACACCGGGATATTCAATTCGGTTTGAAAATAATTTCTCATCCACATATCATGGTTTCCCACAAAAAAATGAATGTGTATGCCTGAATCAGTGAGTTCTGCCAGCTTGCCCAAAATACGGACATAGCCTTTAGGCACCACGGTGGAATATTCAAACCAGAAATCAAACATGTCCCCAACGATAAAAATATGCCCCGCGTCATCTCTTATGCTCTCAAGGAACCTGACAATTCTTTTTTCCCTTTGCAGGCTCAGGGTGGCATTAGGTGCTCCGAGGTGGAAATCGGAGAGAAAATAAACTTTTTTACCGGGAGTCAAGGTCATTATTTTTTTGTTTCGAATACCCTTAAACTTTTTAACAGTGATGATCGTAAAAATATTTTAAGTCCTTAAAGTGCTGGATTTCATCACCAGGCTAATAATTTTACAATAAAGGACTATCCGGATGTGAACAGAACGAATGAAGCAGCAACCAAATGCGTCAGGCAGTGTAATTGTCTGTTAAAAAGAGATATACTTCTTTTGGGCCGTGCACGCCCGTCACCAACGTCTTTTCTATATCCGCCGTCCGGCTTGGGCCACTGGCAAAAGTAAATAAAGAGGGCATATTGCCCGCGTACCTTTCTTTTAAGCCCAACAATGCATCTTTAATATCGAACACTAACTGGCTCGTATAAGCGAAGCAAATGTGAACCGGGGCATAAACGCTGGCAGTGCGCCCGCTTTGCCCCGCCGCACTCATTACAATGCTCCCGGTTCGGGCTACGAGGTATTCACACCCGGTTATGGCCGCATCACAACCCGCAAGGTTGATGGTATTACTGATTGTTGTTCCCATCTCGATTCGCTGCAATAGATCTTTGTCATTGTTTAGAGGTGATTAATTGTTGTACCTGCAGATGCAGGTCGGCCTCATTCATGCAAAGCAAATTTGCCCTGCAGGCCGTAAATTCTTCTGAAATAGTATTTCAAGCGCTTCGCAGGTTGTGGTATGAGGCTCATCACTTTCACTTAAAGGAAAAGGCAAAGGCACCGGATTACTCAGTGCCTGCTTTATTTTCTTTAAAATATTTTCCTTAGCCGCGGATAGCGCCATGGCGTGTTTAAATTTTTGGTGGATTAACCAATTCTTCCGGTAAAGAGGTGTCGGGCTCTTCCAGTATATTTTTTTCCGGGGAAGGAATGTCTATATCAAGTGCTTTTTTTTCTTCATAAGGCCTCTTGCCTATTAAAGTCTCCACATCACTTTTAAACAGTACTTCTTTTTTCAGTAATTCCCTTGCCAGTAATTCGACCTGCCGTTTTTTATCAAATAATAATTTTTTGGTGCGGATATATGCCGTATCAATTAATTTCCGCACTTCCTCATCGATCATTTTACCAGTTTCTTCGCTAAAGGGCTTTGTAAAAACATTTTCCTGGTTAGGATCATAATAACTGATATTGCCAACTTTTTCATTCATGCCATAAACCGTGATCATGCTGTAAGCGATCTTGGTAATTTGTTGCAGGTCGTTGCTGGCACCCGTACTTATTTTTCCAAAAAAGATATCTTCACTGGCCCTTCCACCCAGCGTCATACAGATCTGGTCCATTAACTGGTCGGTATTATACAGGTATTGTTCTTTCGGTGTGTATTGTGCATAGCCGAGAGCCGCGGTACCACGGGGCACAACCGTCACTTTCAATAACGGGTAGGCATGTTCTAAAAACCAACCGCAAATGGCGTGACCAGCTTCATGGTAAGCAATGATCTCCTTCTCTTCCGGCGAGATGATCTTATTTTTCTTTTCAAGACCGCCGATCACCCTGTCTATCGCATCCTGGAAATCACTCATGTCAACCGCGTCCTTGCCTTTACGTGCTGCGATCAATGCCGCTTCATTACAAACATTGGCAATATCCGCTCCTGCAAAACCAGGCGTTTGTTCGGCGAGTTTCAAAATGTCAAGCGTGGTAGATATTTTGATGGGTTCCAGGTGTACTTTAAAAATGGCTTCGCGGCCAACGAGGTCGGGCCTGTCGATGGATATCTGCCTGTCAAACCTGCCCGGGCGCAGTAATGCAGTATCCAGTACATCGGGCCTATTGGTAGCTGCTAAAATAATAATACCCAGGTCGGTACCAAATCCGTCCATCTCAACGAGCAACTGGTTCAAGGTATTTTCTCTCTCATCGTTGCTCATCATCATGTTCTTACCCCGTGCCCTGCCGATTGCGTCGATTTCATCTATGAAAATGATACAAGGCGCTTTCTCCCGCGCCTGTTTAAAAAGGTCCCTTACACGGCTGGCGCCCACACCAACAAACATTTCAACAAAATCACTTCCACTTAAACTAAAGAAAGGTACCTGCGCTTCCCCGGCTACGGCCTTAGCTAACAAGGTTTTACCGGTACCCGGAGGGCCGATCAATAAAGCACCTTTAGGAATCTTGCCGCCTAAGGCAGTATATTTTTTCGGATTCTTCAGGAAATCAACGATCTCCATTACTTCCACTTTGGCTTCATCCAGGCCGGCCACATCCCCGAAATTAATATTGACCCTTGAAGCTTTATCAAATAGAGTTGCCTTTGACTTACCGATGTTGAAAATACCACCTGGTCCCCCGCTGCCGCCACCGGGCCCGCCTACCTTGCGCATCATCATTACAAATAGTAAACCTATCAATAATATGGGCAAGAGGGTGGTAATGATCTGTCCAAACAACTCACCTTCGTCGTCAGGAGAATCAGGCACCTGGCTCAGGGCAGGGTTCTTGGTATAAAAATCCTGCATGTAGGTTGCAAATGTTTTATCATCTACAATATTAAAAAACAACTGTGGCTGGGGAGGAACTATTTTCAAAGCATCTTCATA
>JBBJMD010000001.1:0-85930 GCA_037719925.1 Ferruginibacter sp. | reverse complement strand
CCCACCCACCCCGGCTGACGAATATCTATCATCATTTGTTCGACACTTCAGCAATGAATCTTGACTCAACAGAGTGACAGTCATTGAGGTTGTAACTAATTCATTTTAAGTACCTTCATGCCTTAAAAAATATATTGTATCAAACACTTGACTGACCTTGACCAAATGGAGAGTAAAATGCAAAGCCATTTATGAAATTGAAACCATGACACAAAAACAATTAGAAGATTATCTCTGGGGTGCGGCCAATATACTTAGAGGAATGATTGACGCGGCTGACTTTAAACAATATATATTTCCCTTATTGTTTTTTAAACGTGTCAGCGATTTATGGGATGAAGAATATCAATCAGCACTGGAAGAAAGCGGCAATGATTTAAGCTATGCTGAATTTGCCGAAAACCACCGGTTTCAAATCCCTAAAAACTGCCATTGGGAAGATGTGAGGAAGAAAACCGTTGATGTTGGTGCTTTTTTACAAAAAGCATTGAACGGTATAGACAAAGCCAACTTTGAAATGTTGCATGATGTGTTTGGCGATGCACAATGGACAAACAAACGCCGTATGAGTGACGAAAAAATGCTGGACCTGATTGAGCATTTTAGCAGAATGAAACTTACCATTGCCCAAGTGCCGCACGATATTATGGGCGAAGGCTACGAATACCTGATTAAGAAATTTGCCGATGATAGCGGCCATACCGCAGCCGAGTTTTACACCAACCGCACCGTGGTAAAACTAATGACGCAGATTACCGACCCCAAAAGCAGCGAAAGCATTTACGACCCTACCTGCGGCAGTGGCGGCATATTGCTAAGTGCGGCGTTGCATTTAAAAGCGCAGGGCAGAGAATACCGGACGCTTAAATTATACGGACAGGAACTAAACCTTATTACCTCTGCCATTGCCCGCATTAATATGTTTATGCACAATGTAGATGAGTTTTTGATTGTGCAGGGCGATACGTTGGACAGCCCGCAGATATTGGAAAATGACGAACTAAAAAAGTTTGATGTAATAATGGCCAACCCGCCCTATAGTGTAAAAAAGTGGAGCCAGGCCAAATGGATGAACGACCCATTTGGACGTAATATTTGGGGCACACCACCACAGGGTTGTGCCGACTATGCTTTTCAGCAGCATATTATGAAAAGCCTGAAACCCGACACAGGACGCAGTGTGGTATTGTGGCCGCATGGGGTATTGTTTAGAGACAGCGAAGCAGGCATACGCAAACGCATGATTGAAGAAGATTATGTGGATGCCGTAATTGGCCTGGGCAAAAACCTGTTTTACAACAGCAGCATGGAAAGTTGTTTGCTGGTTTGCCGCATGAAAAAGCCCAAGGAACGCAAAGGGAAAATTATTTTTATTGATGCCAAAGATGAATTACGCATAGACCGCACCAATGCCTGGCTGGAACCACAGCACATAAAAAAGATAAGCGATTCTTATTGGAAATTTAAAGATGCCAACGCTTTTGCCAAAGTAATGAGCAACAAAGAAGTTTTGGAAAATAACGGAAATCTGAGTTTACAACTCTATGTAAAACAAAACGCCAATATTAATGAACACAAAATAGCAGATTTGATTGTCGATATAAAAAAAGGGCAAAAGCAAATCAACTCTTCATTGGATAATTTATTTACTCAACTGAAAAACATTGGAATAGAAGCATGAAGTTGAAAAAAGACAAATGGATTAGTGAACCTCTTGAAAGTATTTTCAAGTTGAAAAGTGGAAGTGCTTTACCAAACCATAAAATAATTGAAGGTGAATGTGCTGTATATGGAGGTAATGGTATAGTAGGATACCATGCAGAATACATGGTTAAAAATCCAACAATAGTAATCGGTAGAGTTGGGGAATATTGTGGCTCAATTCATTTAAGTAAACCAAATTCTTGGATTACTGATAATGGGTTATATCCAATTGAATTTCTCAAAGACGTTGATACGTATTTTTTAAAAGAAAGTTTAACTCATGTAAACCTAAATCATTATTCAAGAAAGACAGGGCAACCTTCAATATCACAGTCATCAATTAGTGCTGTTGAAATTCTCTTTCCCCCTCTTGAAGAGCAAAAAATTATTGCCGCTTTGTTTCAAAGCGCAGAAACGGCTATGGAGCAGGTGGATGGTCAGGGTCAGCATTTGTTGACCCTTAAAAATAAATTGCTCAAAGATTTATTCAGTGATAAAAAGATGCTGGGCAATCATTTAAAAGAGAAAGATTTTGAAACCGTAAAGTTTGAAAAAATTGCCATCAATATTTCAGAAAGAGTAGAGCCAAAGAAAACGGGACTTACCACCTATGTTGGTTTGGAACATTTAGATGCAGAAAATTTGAGAATTGAAAGAACAGGAACACCCGATGATGTAATTGGAACCAAACTTAAAATATACAAAGGCGATATTATTTTCGGAAAACGCAGAGCTTATTTGCGAAAGATTGCTGTGTCGCATTTTGATGGAATTGCTTCGGCACACAGCATGATTTTAAGAGCCGATGAAAAGAACATAGAAAAAGAGTTTCTTCCTTACTTCATGCAGAGTGATGCTTTTATGAGCAGAGCGGTTGAAATTTCAGAAGGTTCGCTTTCACCAACTATTAAAAACAAAACATTGGGGGTGCAGGAATTTATTTTGCCGAAGAAAGAAAAACAGAAAGAGTTGATTTCCCTTTTCAAACAATTTGACGCAACTATGGAACTACTCAAACAACAAAAGACAACTTTGAAGCAGTTGAAGCAGAAATTGTTGAATGAGATATTGGGTTAAAACACTTTACTACAATGGCAAAACGAAGCGGTGATTCAAATTACAACACAAACCTTGCTTCAGAATATTTAATGATGAGTTTGCTTTGTCGTGCCGGTAAAGATGCATATCTGTCATTAGGAAATAAGAAAGGTGTTGATATAATTGTTAAGACAGACAAAGGTGCTATTTGTGTGGTAGAGGTGAAAGGCGTAAATAAGAACAATGACTGGATGATTGGCAATAGCGGAATATTACCTTCATTGCCTAATATGTTTTATGCGTTGGTAGGATTTGAAGGTTATATTTCAGATGTAAATGCCCCGGCAAAATTTTACCTGATACCTTCTGAAAAATTAAACAGGTCCGGGGAGTTTAAAATGTCAATGAACGAAAAGACAATTTATCTTTCGCATAAATATATCAGAGAAAATTACGGTAGTTATTTAAATACTTTTCAATGGTTGGATGAATATCTTACAAATAATTAACTTGCATTAATGCCATAATTGATAACATGAGTAAAATTAAAATAAAAAATTTCGGCCCCATCAAAGAAGGTTATCAGGAAGATGGCGGCTTTATGGATGTAAGTAAGGTTACCGTGTTTATAGGCAACCAGGGCAGTGGCAAAAGCACCATTGCAAAAGTAATATCCACTTTAATTTGGATTGAAAAATCAATAAATCGAGGAGAGCTCTCAGAATCCTGGTCGTTTCATGAATTTAAGCAGCAATTTGTATATCAGAATTTGCTGGAATTTTTTATAGAGGATACGATTATTGATTATATAGGAGAGCAATATTCGATATGTTATGACATATTTAAAAATCAGTTTACTGTTATAAAAAAAGCAAATGGACTAAATTATATAGTTCCTAAAATAATGTATGTGCCTTCCGAAAGGAATTTTTTAAGTGTAATTAAGGATGCCTATAGCGTAAGAGGTTTACCCGAACCTTTATTTGAATTTGCAGAAGAACTGAGAAAAGCACAAGAATTTATTGGAAGTAATGGAATACAATTACCAATTAATAAGGTCTTTTACAAGTATGATGCAAGTAGCGAAATTGGCATCATTTACAACAACGAATATAGCGTTAAGATGACAGCAGCTTCAAGTGGTTTTCAATCTTTAGTACCGCTTTTTTTGTCTCAGATAATCTGGCAGGTCTAATTTCAAAAACTGATAGTGATTTAAATTCTGACATAGTAAGCGTAGACCAAAAATTGAGAATTAATAAGCAAATTTCAGAAATTATGCTTTCAAATAATTTGACTGATGATGAAAAACTAGAGGGGTTAATAACATTAAATCAAAATTTATCAGCAAAGCATTTATTAATATCGTTGAAGAACCTGAGCAAAATTTATTTCCTTCATCGCAACAACAGATACTTCATAGCCTCTTAAAATTCAACAATATAAATGAAGGTAATAAATTAATCATGACAACTCACAGTCCATATTTGATTAGTTATTTAACACTTGCTGTGGAAGCTTCTAGCTTGCAAGAAAAAATAAAAACAACAGAATTTAAAGTGAAAGTTGACAATATCGTACCTCCAGATTCAACTATTAAGCCTCATGATTTAATAATTTACGAATTGGAAGAAAAAGATGGTACAATTAAACTATTAGGAACCTATAAGGGCCTGCCTTCTGATGAAAATAAATTAAATTATGAACTGGGTGAAGGGAATGAATCGTTTGCAAAACTTTTAGAAATTGAGCAAAAATTATGAGTGATATTTTTAAACCGCTTTACCAAGATAATACGAACAGTCAAAACTTCGGAATTTGTGACGATAAACCTCACCAAAGAGCATATATAGACGAGATAGATGGTCAGAAATGGACGGCTGTTGTGCGAAATCATTATGGAAGACAAATCGTATTTACCGCGATAGATAATTGTATCGAATTCAATAAAGCCAACGGCAATAAAGAAAGCCGCTGTGAAGGCATCCTCACTTTTGTCAATACGATTATTTTTGTAGAAATAAAAGAGAGAAAAGACGATGCAAAAATCTGGGCAAAAAAAGCGGACGATCAGTTGCGAAACTCTATCAGAATTATTCAGGCAAAGGTAAATATGGATGCATACTTAGTTAAAAAAGCATACATCTGCAATAGGCACCAGAAAAATCTGAATGAAAGCCATGCAGTAAGAACCAAAAGATTTCAGCAAGAAACAGGATATATATTGCGGGTAGAAAATCGAATTACAATTGACTAATGGCATTTAACGAACAAAATACCGTAGAGCATTTTATCATTCATCAACTCTCAGGGGTGAACTTAAATGCTGTGCAAGGGAATGTGGTAAAAGAAGATGCAGTAGATTACGACACCGTAAAATGGAAATATATTCAAGCTGATTTACTCTCACGTGATATTACCGAAGTGTTCGTAGAAAAGGAGTTGAAAGAATCCCTTTGCCGCCTCAATCCTGATATTGCTACTCAACCTGACAAAGCAGATGAAGTAATTCATAAACTCAGGGCCATTCTTATTACCGTAAACAATGTAGGTTTAGTAAGAGCAAATGAAGAATTTGCCAAATGGTTACGTAATGAAGTAACACTCCCCATTGGCAATAATAATGAACATGTTGCCATACGACTGATTGATTTTGAAATATTGAAAAATAACAGTTTCGTACTTTGCAATCAATTCAAACTAAGAGCCAGGGAAACCAAAATTCCTGACATTGTAATGTTCGTGAACGGAATTCCTTTGGTTGTTGGAGAAGCGAAAACACCTGTTCGACCTGCCGTTACCTGGTTTGACGGAGCACATGATATAAATGTGGTGTATGAAAATGCCATCCCGCAATTGTTTGTGCCCAATGTGTTTTCATTTGCTACCGAAGGCAAAGAAATATTTATAGGCGGCGTAAGAACACCGCTGGAGTTTTGGGCACCCTGGCGTTTGGAGGATGAAAAAGATGAGTTAAGTCACTTCATTGGTTTGCAAGATGTGGCCAAACAATTAACGCATTTGCTAAAGCCTTCAACGCTGTTAGATATTTTACAGTATTACACCGTTTACGCCACTAATAGCAAGAAGAAAAAAATAAAAGTAGTTAGCCGCTATCAGCAATACGAAGGAGCCAACGCCATTGTGCAACGTGTAAAAGATGGAGAAATAAAGAAAGGACTGATCTGGCATTTTCAAGGTTCGGGCAAATCATTGCTGATGTTGTTTGCTGCTCAAAAATTGAGAAAGCAACAAGATTTGCACAATCCAACGGTAATAATCGTAGTTGACAGAGTTGATTTAGATACACAAATCACCGCCACTTTCAACACAGCAGAAGTACCGAATATGATTACCACCGATAGCATTAAAGAATTGCACAAGCTATTGGAACATGATACAAGGAAAATCATCATTACGATGGTTCACAAGTTCAAAGATGCTTATCCAGATATGAACAAACGGAACAACATCATTGTGATGGTGGATGAGGCTCACAGAACGCAGGAAGGAGATTTGGGAAGAAAAATGCGGAACGCCTTACCCAACGCATTTCTGTTCGGTTTAACAGGAACACCAATAAACAAAGCCGATAAAAACACATTTTGGGCTTTTGGCGCCGAGCAAGACAGTGGCGGCTATATGAGCCGTTACACCTTTCAGGAAAGTATCAGAGACAATGCAACCTTACCCCTCCACTTTGAACCACGTTTGCCAAATTATCACATTGACAAAGAAGGTTTGGATGTTGCCTTTAAAGAAATGGCAAACGACCTGAGTGAAGAAGACAGAAACAAGCTAAGTCAGAAAGCCGCTAACATGGCTGTGTTTTTAAAATCGCCGGAACGGGTAAACACCATTGTAGCCGATATTATAGAACATTTCAAAGCACATGTAGAACCAGAAGGCTTAAAAGCGATGATTGTAACGCCAGACCGTGAGGCTTGCGTTCAGTACAAAAAGGCATTAGACCTGTTAATAAATCCTGAAGCAAGCGAAGTAGTTATCAGTTCATCAGCCAATGATGATTTTGATTTCAAACAGAAATTTGCAATGGACAAAGACAAGCAGGAAAAAGTTATTGAGAAATACAACGATGCAGATTCACCTTTGAAATTTCTGATTGTAACTGCTAAATTGTTGACTGGTTTTGATGCTCCTATTTTGCAAACTATGTATTTAGATAAGTCGCTGAAAGACCATACCCTTTTACAAGCCATTTGCAGAACCAATCGTTTATTTCCCAATAAAACATTCGGTAGGATTGTAGATTACTTTGGTGTGTTTGACGACACTGCTAAAGCCCTGGCATTTGATGAAGAAAGTGTAAAACTGGTTATTACCAACTTGCAGGAATTGAGAGATAAACTTCCTGAATGGATGGAAAAATGTTTGAATCATTTTGCAGGCGTTGACAGAACCATCGCAGGCTTTGAAGGATTATCAAGAGCACAAGACTGCATCAACACCAACGAAAAGAGAGATGCTTTTGCAAAAGATTTCAGCAGCCTGACAAAGTTGTGGGAAGCCTTATCACCTGACCCTGTTTTAAATCAATTTGAGAAAGACTACAAATGGTTGTCGCAGGTTTATACTTCTGTAAAACCAGCATCAGACGACAATGGCAGATTATTATGGCACGCCTTAGGTGCACAGACAACAGCACTCATACATGAGCACATACACGTTTCGGGTATCAATCACGACATGGAAGAAATGATTCTAGATGCCGAAGTGATTGACGATTTGATGAACAAGAAAGACCCAAAGCAAGCAGAGAAAGTTTTAAAACTTCTTATCAGTCGCTTAAACAAACACGGCAACAATCCAACATTCAAAAGGCTAAGTGAAAGACTCGAAGCAATCCGTGACAAAGCAGAGAAAGGATTGATAAACTCTATTGAATTCATTAAAGAACTTTGCCAGATAGCCAAAGAAACACTTCAGGCAGAAAAAGGAACCGAACCAGTTGCAGAACAAAAAAATGCAAAGGCTGCATTGACAGAATTATTCCTTGAATTAAAAACTGACACCACCCCGGCAATTGTTGAACGCATTGTAAACGATATTGACGAAATTGTAAGAGTGGTTCGTTTTGACGGCTGGCAAAATTCGACAGTTGGAGAAAGAGAAGTGAAACGGGAATTACGAAAGGTTCTTTGGACAAAATATCAAATCAAAGACGAGGATTTATTTAATAGGGCTTACGATTATATAAAAGAGTATTACTAATGCCTCAATATTCCATGATCTCCACCTTCCGGAAGTCCATCGGGTGGCTGTTCGACTGGAGGGATATATACCCTTCCGTTACTGAATTATTACCCGCTGTGATAAAGTTTTTTGCATTGACGTTTGAAGAATCATACCGCGCATCTTCAAACCGGATAATTTCTACTCCATTAACAAAATGGGTGACCTTGCCATTGCGGACATCGATTTCGGCAGTGACCCATTGATCGCCATGAAATGTTTTTTTAACAACTGGTGGCGTGCAAAAGGATGGGTTCCTATTCCCGTCAATTGTTACATACATGCCCGATGCGCATATTTCACCCGTAGGCCGCTCATCCCTGCCATTGCCACCATGAAGATTATATTCGAGGCAGACCGGGAAAAGCTGGCTGAGTCCCATACCGGTTTACGACTGGCAATGATACTGGATACCACCATCCCGGTATCCCCAGGAGGGCGCTCCGGGGGTGGTATTACCTACAAACCTGTATTCCACTTTTAACCTGTAATTGGTAAATTTCTTATCGTAATACAATGCCCCGAACCTGTTTGCAAAACTGTCATATTGCTCAAAGCGTGTACTAAGGATCCCATTTTCTACCCGGAAAGTATTGCCAAAATTTTCACCAGGCGCAAACCCGGCAAATTTTGGTGTCCACTTATCAAGATTTTTTCCATTGAACAAACTAAACCATTTGCCCGCGTCATTTATTTTATGGGGAAGTAAAGGTTGGTACGATTGTAACAGGAAAGGAACGGCGATCAACAGAATTACGATGCGTTTCATAAATTAATTTATTTGGAGGATTCTCCATTTTGGTCGCCAAAGTCCCTTCGGAAAGGCAATTCGTTTTACCAAAATGTTTTATTAAAATTTCGCCGCCAAATGGCTTTGGAAAATTTTAATAAACAAGGACATGCGGACAAACTGGTTAACCTTATTAATTATTTTTGAGGGAAGTTAATCAAAAAATTATTGAGGTGAAAAGTTCTTCACAGTGGATGATTCCCAAGGCATCTCTAGATTTGTCCCTTATCGCTGAAAATTAACTTACAGATGCAAAGCTCCTGGCTTTATTTATATTTGAGTAATGGCAACAGTCAACAAACCGGTGCCTGATATATGGAAGTGAATTCATCCTCCTTAATACAATTGGAAAACCATCGGGCGATCGTGGTAATAGATCCTTTCGGGGGTGCAATTACAGATTTCCGGTTAAAAACTATCGGCATCAATCCGCTTTGTTTTGTTTTTACAAAGGCCCAAATGCCATTGATCAACAGGAACGGCGCTGTTTACCAGGGCCATTTTCTATGCCTTGGCAGGTGGGGTGAAGCATCTGCGGGAGAGCAGCAGGCGGGTGTGCCTAATCATGGTCAGTTTGCCAATATGACCTGGAATGTAGCGGAAAATAAAGAGCCGAATGCTGCCAGGATGAATGCCACCGGATTGCTGGAAGGGTTGCATATTGAAAGAAAAATTATATTGGATATGGATAGCCCTGTGTATGTTGCCGAGGTTGTTCAAAACATCAACCCGCTGGGCCGGCTGTACAATATGGTACAACATCCTACATTGGCAGCACCTTTCCTTAATGAATCTACTATTGTAGATTGCAATGCTACGCAGGGCTTCGACCAGGCGTTTTACCAGGAGGTTAACAGCCATGTGCTGCAATGGCCAATAGCAAAAGATCGTGACCATGAAACAGATTTGCGCAACCCTGCAACACCTTACAATGGCGTTTTTTGTTTTGTAATTGAGCCAGGTGCTGAATATGGCTGGATCACCGCGTTTTCACCTGAGCACCGGTTAATGATCGGGTATACATGGAAACGCAGGGAGTATCCCTGGATCCATCTTTGGCAGCATTTTTCAGCCGGGGTTATTCAATACCGTGGAATAGAATTCGGAACCGCGGGAATTCACCAACCCTTTAATGAAATATTAAATACATCCACTATCTTGTTTGGGGAAAAAACTACGGCTTTCATTGATGCAGGTGAATATATTTCTAAAAAATACCTTTCATTTATTCATCATACCGAAGATAATTTTGCAGGAGTGAAAGACATTACTGTTGTAAATGATCATCTTCAGATCACCGGACGAAACGGTACGAATATTAATATAAAATTATCAAAGGAGGTTTTCAATGAATTATCAGAATAAAACAGTTGTTGTAACCGGCGGAACAATAGGTGCGCGGGCGAATGCTGATGAAGCAACGTATTAATCATTAAAAGATACCCTTGCTGAAAAATAATGAACGTACTATTTCAACTGTGATGTTTCTTCAGAGATACAGGTGAGGGAAGCATTTGATAAGATACATGCTCAATTTGGTTCAGTGGATATCCTCGTAAATAATGCGGGCATACAACGATATGGCACGGTGAGCGAAACCACCGCCGATGAATGGGATCTTGTAATGAATGTTAACCTGAAAAGTTTATTCCTGTGTTCAAAATATGCTATCCCGTTTATGCTGCAGGCAAAGAAAGGTGTTATTATTAACATGTCGAGCGTGCAGGCATTTGTGAGCCAGCCGAAAGTAGCTGCCTACACCACGGCCAAAAGTGCTATCCTTGGCTTAACCAGGAGCATCGCCGTAGATTATTCTCCCTTCATCCGTTGTGTGGCGGTGTGCCCCGGCACCATTGATACGCCGATGCTCCGTGATTCTTTTGCCTTGTCGCCTGATCCTGCTTTAGTGTTGCAGGAATGTACCGATATGCATCTTTCAAAGCGGATCGGTACCCCCGAAGAGGTGGCTGAACTTGTTATGTACCTTGCGGATGATAAGGCAGCATTTATAACTGGCCAGGCTTTCAGGATTGATGGTGGGTTGGGTATCACGATTCAAGGGAGTAAAAAGGATTAATCAGGGTAGGCTGAAAAAAGGAACATGAAATTTTTTTCGCTTTCCTGGAATGATAACCGGTAGAAGCAGGGTAGAAAAATTAAGGCGGTTTCAGGGATAAAAAATTTGCGCGAAAATATTCATCCAATAAACCCGAACAGTTGAAAATAACAGACATCAAAGCAACGACAGTGGCTGTACCGCTGGAGGCACCAATCCGGCATGCAAACGGCGCTCACTGGGGAAGATTTATACGGACCATTGTAGAAGTGGAAACAGATGAAGGTATTACCGGCCTGGGTGAGATGGGAGGTGGGGGCGAATCTGCGGAGAACGCGTTCAGGGGATTGAAAAGTTATCTCGTTGGGCATGATCCATTCCAGCTGGAATCGATGTACTGGAAAATATGCAACCCAACCGCATCTTTATACAACAACAGAACCCAGTTGCATGCGGCCCTGGAATTTGCCTGCATGGATATCATGGGTAAAAAACTGGGTATCCGTGCCTGCGACCTTTTGGGTGGCGCCTTGAGAGATGAAGTACCCTTTGCTTCCTATTTATTTTTCCGGTATACTAATGACAAGACTGGAAAGGGGGGTGAAGAAACCGCGGAAGAGATGGTTCGTCATGCCAGAGAGCTGGTGGCCGAACATGGGTTTACAACCCATAAATTAAAAGCAGGTGTTTTTCATCCGGATCACGAAGTAGCTGTGTTCAGGGCATTGGGTCAAGCCTTTCCCGGCCATAAATTAAGGATCGATCCAAATGCTGCCTGGAGCGTGGAAGAGTCTATCCGGATCGGCCAGTCTATCAAGGATCTTAATAATGATTATTTCGAGGATCCAACCTGGGGACTGGAAGGAATGAGGCGGGTAAAAAGCCGCGTGAACATACCAACAGCCACCAATACGGTGGTAGTAAATTTTGAACAACTTGCCTCCTGTATCCGCAATGAGGCGATTGACGTTGTTTTACTGGATACTACTTTCTGGGGCGGCCTCAGGCAGGCCTGGAAGGGAAGTATCGTATGCGAAAAATTCCAAATCGGCGTGGCCGTACACAGCTCCGGCGAATTGGGAATACAACTTGCGACCATGTTGCACCTGGGCGCTACTTTACCCAATCTTTCCTTTGCGGCAGATGCACATTACCACCATTTATCAGATGATATCATACAGGGTGGAAAAATGAAATACAGTAACGGTTGCATTGCAGTACCCGCAGGGCCGGGCCTCGGTGTAACGCTTGACCGGGAAAAGCTGGAGAAGTATGCAGCGTATTATAAAGAGACGGGCGGTTATCCTTATGACCGTGATCCCGGACGGCCGGAGTGGTATAGCATCCTTCCTGAAAAAAGATGGGCCACGGTGGGTAAGTTGGGTTGAAGTAACCAGGAGACACAGACAACATCCGTACACTTAACGCGTTTGAAAAAATTTATAAATGAAGTTGTTAATGCATAAAAAAAAGATGCTTTGCGGCCCGGATAAAAGGGTTATAAATGTTGAGCCTTTTTATTCGCAGCCTTAATTTTTTGTTTTATTTTTTTTAAAAAAGTATAAGGAATTTAAACAGGGAAGTATGTAATGGCTGATGATACACGTAATCCCTAACATTAATTTTTATTTAATAAATTTTTCTTTCAAACGTTAACATATTTCATCCAATGAAATTAACTCTTGAAGATGTATCCATTTTTGCTGACGGGCTCGACCATCCTGAGTGCATTGCCATTCACCCGGACGGGTCGGTGTGGGCTGGCGGGGAAGCGGGCCAGATCTATAAAATTACAGCAGACGGAAAATTAATTGAAGAAATAAATAACACCGGCGGATTTAATCTGGGTATTGCGTTCTCGCCCGGGGCGGAATGGCTTGCCGTCTGCGATCTTAAAAATAAATGTGTTTGGAAACTTGATTTAAAAACGAACCGGTTGCAAAAATTTACGACCGAAGCAGCAGGCACTGCTTTCAGTATACCGAATTTTGCGGCCTTCACAAAGAATGGAAAATTATTTGTATCTGACAGCGGAGGCTTCAGGCAGGTATCGGGTAAAATTTATTGCTTTGATGGAGAAGGTAAAGGCAGTGTCTGGCACGAGGGACCTTTCAATTTTGCCAACGGACTCGCCATCTCAGCGGATGAAAAGTTTCTTTATGTAGTGTGCACCTGGCTGCCAGGTGTGGAAAGGATCAGCATTAATGAAGATGGAACAGCCGGCACCCGCGAAATATGGTGCACCATTCCGCAAACATGTCCGGACGGACTCGCATTCGATTTGGAAGAGAACCTTTACGTTACCTGTTATGCACCAAACAGTATCTTTAAAATAAATAAAAACAAAGAGGTATCCTTACTGATCCATGACTGGGAAGCCCATACGCTCTCAAACCCGACAAACATCGCTTTTGGCGGTAAAAATTTTGATGAAATATTTGCGGCAAATCTTGGCCGCTGGCATATCAGCAGGATAAATGCACGCATCGCTTACTTGCCGCTTGCGTGTCATTAATAATGCTGTTAATGAGGAGCAGCGTGGCGGTTGCTTTACAACTCCAGCAGGTATACCTGGGCAAAGGATTTCTTTGCTGTTTATTGAAAACATTCATTTCCCTCTTGGTGAAAATACCAAAAGCGGCATGGTGTTTCTGTTGGTGAAAACAGTTGCAGCTTCAAGGTTTTTTTTGAGTGTGAAAACTGCGTCAGTGGCTTAAGAAGTAACGGGAAACTTATGTAGCCCGGGGTTACCTGTTGTGAAAGATTAACAGCGGCAATCTTTCGGTGAATGATAGCAACAGGCGATTCGTTTCAACCTTATTCAAATTTTAATTTAATAAACCGGGGCCTGTAAATGTGCGCATTCTTTTGTATGTCGTTCCAAAAGTCTGCCGTGATGGTATTGTAACTGATCAGTAACTCTCCCGGCTTGGAAAGGTTCGGGTGTGCCTTGGCGTTATACGTCCAGATTCCTTCTTTCCATTCCGGTGTGGTATATATTTCTATGATATCTGAAAACGGGCCTACCGGGCTTGCCGCAATGCGCATGCCCACCTTATCGGACAAACCCATTACCTGGAAAATAAGCAGGAAGCGCCCGTCCGGAAGGCAGGTCATGCTTAATTCATTGGATGCCCCGTTAGTAACGGCTTTCAGTTCCTTCATACTTTTACTCCATTCTTTGCCGTTCCAGTATCTCCATTCATTGAGTGCTTCAAAATGGGCGGGCTTTACCCTGGCCACTACAAGGTTTTTATCTTTGCCGGTACACCCGTAAACATATACAAAGCCGTCGGCAGCCGGTGATCCTGCCCATGTTGTATTCACTAATATCCCCGCACCAAAATTGCCATCTCCTGTAACGGTATTTTTTATGTTGAGCCCTGTTTCAATTTGTCTTTGTTCACTGAATGGCGGGCGGCTTTCTTTAGGAACAGCGATTATGGAAACCCCCGGTTCTATAAAATCAAATACACCCTGCCCCGTCCTTTCTACCTTGTACCCGAAAATGTAGCGGGTATCATTTAATTCCTTATTTACAAAGCCATCACCCAGCCAGAATAGTTGCGGTTTTTGAGTTGTTGAGGTTTGTGGTACAAAAAAGCTTTCCGGTGGTCCCTGCCCGGCTTGCTTATAATGAAAATGTATCTTCGAAGGATCGGGGTCATTTCCCCTGATGTACGCAATTGTGTTGTTCACCATACTATTGCCGGGGAGTGGTTTACCTTCTTTTACCTCGCCGATATAAGTATCGCCGAAGAGCAATAAAGTAGAATCATTTCCTTCATTATTGTTCTTATCCGAACCACTGAGGGGTATGGAAAATATGCCGTCTGCGCCAAACCAGCCAGAAGTCCGGTAGAACAAACTGGTCCAATCCTCCGCTCTTTCCACGGTAAATTTAAAGCGGGCCGTGTCCTTTTTGTTCGGTGATGTACTTTGGGCATTTGAACCTAAGATCGGCCCAAGCAGCAAGCCAATACACAGCATTCTATTTTTCATCATCAGCATTTTTGTGAATATATTAAATTATCCGGGCGGTTAAAAATATATTTTGTTCAAATGTATGGACATATTAAAAATCTACCTACTTTTATGTGATAGATAATGAAGTTGGTATGGAGGAAGCTCCTATCGCCGCACGGCTAACTTTTTTTTGCTCCTTACATTGGTATACCTGCGACTGTTATCTCGTTAACGATTAAACTGTGCTACATGAAAAAATTCAACTATTTAAGCTACCTCCTTCTTATTGGTTTTATAACGCTTTCTTTTTACTTGCAGCCCGCATTATACGCCCAGGTTACCAAATCAAAAACTGTAACCGGCAAAATAACCGGCCCGGCAGGGGAAGCTGTCCCTGGTGCAAGTGTGCTGGTAAAAGGTTCAACTGCCGGAACTTCTTCCAATGAAAAGGGAGAATTCACGATCACCCTGGAAGACCGTACACGGGTATTGGTGGTGAGCCATATTGGCTACAGGCAGGAAGAAATAACCGTTAGGAACCAATCTACGTTAACCATAGTGCTTGAGGAAGAAAAAAATGACCTTTCACAGGTTGTGGTGATCGGGTACGGCGCAGTTCGAAAAAGCGATCTTACCGGTTCCGTTGTTTCAATAAAAAATGATGAGTTAAAAGCTGTGCCCGTTACATCCTTCGACCAGGCAATGCAGGGCCGTGCTGCGGGTGTGCAGGTTACACAGACATCAGGAAAGCCGGGCGCAGAAGCATCTATCCGCATACGTGGAACGAGTTCTATAAACGCAGGCAATGAGCCCTTATATGTTATCGACGGATTATTGGTTAGCAGCGATGGCGGGGATATGACCACCGGCGTTACGCTCGGGCCGAGGATTGGTGCCTTATCAGCCATCAATCCAAGTGATATTGAATCTATTGAAATTTTAAAGGATGCTTCCGCGACGGCAATTTATGCATCAAGGGGGGCCAATGGTGTTGTGCTGATTACCACCAAACGTGGTAAGTCGGGCACCGGTTCGGTTTCGCTGGATGTATTTTATGGACAGCAGGAAGTGGCGAACCCGCTTAAACTATTAAACGCGGCACAATTCGCTAACCTCGTGAATGATGCGAAGATAAATGCAAACGCCACACCTGTTTATGTGAATCCAAAAAATTTAGGAGCCGGTACCGACTGGCAGGATGAATTATTCAGAAGGGCGCCGATGGCGAGCTACCAGTTGTCTTTTTCGGGCGGTGATGAAAAAACAAAGTATGCTATTTCCGGTGGCTATTTCGACCAGGATGGCATTATCATTAATTCCAATTTTAAAAGATACACTTTCAGGGCAAACCTCGACAGGGAACTTAGTAAAAAATTAACGGTAGGTAACAGTGTGAGTTACGCGAATATTAATTCCACCGGCGTACTTACCAACAACGGAACAATCGTTCCCGGCGTAGTATCGGCCGCCTTATTATTTAACCCGGTGCTCCCCGTATTTGACTCAACAATCAAAGGTGGCTATACATTTGAGAATGACCGTGGTAAAACATTGGGGAACCCCATTGCTGATGCAAGAGAGTATAACTCTTATACAACCAGCTCGAGAGTGCTGGGAAACGTGTATGCAAGGTATAAAATAACCAACGACCTTGAGTTTAAAACGAGTATCGGCATTGATGCCTTTACCCAAAAGGAAAACTCATTTGGTCCTAATTTTTTAAAGCGTACCCAGGCAAGTAAAGGCGAAGCCGCGCTGGGAACAGTGCAGGGTTTAACCTGGCTTAATGAGAATACATTGAATTACTCAAAGGTATTCAAAGAGAAGCATGCCATCAGCGCTTTGGCAGGGTTCACCACGCAGCAATTCAACAATGAAAGCATTTTTGCTTATGCATTTGATTTTCCGGATAGCAGGACGGGTTACCATAGCATCGCCGCAGGCCTGAAGCCGCAAAAGACCTCCAATGGCGAATCACAGTGGAGTCTTGTATCTTACCTCGGCCGTATCAATTATTCACTGATGGATAAATACCTGTTCACTGCAACAGGCCGTGTAGATGGCTCCTCAAAATTCGCGGAAGGTAAAAAATATGGATTCTTTCCTTCGGGTGCGGTTGCATGGAAAATCATCAAGGAAGATTTTATGCAAAACATCAACGCTGTTTCGGACCTGAAATTAAGACTGAGCTATGGTGTCATCGGTAACCAGGCCATTCCTCCTTATCAATCGCTCGCATTGATCGGGCCTTACAGTGAAGGCGTGTTTAATAGTTCCGGAATTCCTGAAGTTTATACCGGTCTGGAGCCATTGAGCTATGTAAATAAAAACCTTAAATGGGAAAGCACCCGGCAGCTTGACATCGGTATCGATGTCGCTTTTTTAAGGAACCGTGTTTCGGTTACTGCCGACTATTATCAGAAAAAAACGTTTGACCTGCTTCTTTCCACACCCATACCAACTAGCAGCGGATTTGCCAGCACCGTATTGAATGTGGGAAATATCGTGAACACAGGTTTTGATTTTGATATTCGTTCTGTGAACACAACAGGGGCATTTAAATGGAATACTTCTTTAAATATTTCGCTTAATAAAAACGAGATCACTAACCTCAATACTGAAACCGACATTTTATTACTGGGCGGAAGTTTGTTGAGAAAAGGTCAGCCCATTGGTACCTTTTACGGTTACCTGTTTGATGGCATATTTCAAAGCGACCAGGAAGCAGCATCCAGCGCTGTATTGCTTGGCCAGGAAACTGGTTCTTCCAACCCCGCTTCTATTGCCCGTGCGGGCGACAGGAAATACCGTGACATTAATTCCGATGGAAAGATCGATGCGGGCGACCGCACACTGCTGGGCAGCGCACAACCCGATTTTACATTCGGGTTCAATAATTTATTTACCTATAAAAGTATTGAGCTAAGCATTTTTTTCCAGGGATCCCAGGGTAATAAAATGGCCAATTTCAACAGCCTTGACCTCCTGAATTTTACCGGGCAAAACAATGTATTGGCAGAGGCCGGGCTTAACCGGTGGACCGCTTCAAATCCAGGTAACAAATATCCCCGTGCCCTGTCATCAGGTAGCATTGATGTGGGTGTTTTTTCCTCTGCCATCGTAGAAGACGCCTCTTATGTACGCCTGAAAAATATAACGCTTGCCTATAGAATCGCCCTGGGAATATTAAGCAGGGCAAAAATTAAAAACGTAAGAATCTTTGCAGGTGCCACCAACCTGTGGACGCAAACCAATTATTCCGGCTACGACCCGGAAGCAAATACCTATGGTCAAAGCACCACGCTGATCGGTATTGATGCAGGGGGATACCCGCAGGCTAAAACGTACACAATCGGCATCAATGCGGGCTTTTAATAAAACCAATAATTAAGTAACCATGAAAAGATATTACTTGGCAGCCATCATTTTAGTTATCATATTGACAGCCACTTCCTGCAAAAAATTTTTAGAGGAAGACCCGAAAAACCTGGTGGCGATAACTAATTTTTACCAGACCGAAAATGACGCGGTTGCCGCTGTCAATGCCATCTATGGCTATCTTAATTCAACCAGCACAGGTTCTACGGCGGGCGTTTACCATAGCTCCTTTTGGGTAATGGCCGGACTGGCATCTGATGAAATGATCAACGAAGCTATATTTTCTCCCGACCTCGACCAGGTAAGCAAATTCACCCATGGACCCGTCAATGCATCCATTCAGGAAACCTGGGCCATGCATTATAAGGCCATTACCATCGCGAACATTGCAATTGCAAGGATACCGGGTATACAAATGGATGCTACGTTAAGGGCAAGGCTGGTAAACGAGGCCCATTTTCTACGGGGGCTTTTGTATTTTGACATGGTCAGGATGTTTGGCAATATCCCTTTGGTTATTGAAGAAACACCGCCCTTACTGCCCGAACAGGCAGATGCAGCCGCGGTGTACGCCCAGGTGATACAGGATCTTACTGCAGCCGAAGCATTACCCGACAGTTACCCTGTTGGCGCCGGCAGGGGCAGGGCCACCAGGGGCGCTGCAAAAGCCATCCTCGCCAAAGTGTATTTAACAATGGAGAAGTGGCAGGAATCCGCTGATAAATGCCGCGAGATAATTAATTCGGGCCAATATGCATTATGGCCAAATTTTGCCGATGTATTTAAACTATCCAGCCGCGGAGGTAAGGAAGCAATATTTTCCATAGGTTTCGGCGATGGTGGCAGCGCCATCAGTTTTTGGGAAGTTGGCCAGTTCAATGTAAGATTATTGCCTACCCAGTTAAGCGCCGAGGGTGTAGAAAATGCGCAGGGGTGGCAACTCCCCACGCAAAATCTGTACAATGATTTTGATGCCGCAGACCAGCGGCGGCAGGTAACCTTTATCACAGAAATAAACAATGCGAATGGGTCGGTTACTTCGATCAGGCCCTATATTCAAAAATACTGGGACAGGGTGGAAGAGCCAACGGGTAATGCTTCATCAAATGATTACCCTGTTATCAGGTATGCTGATGTATTGCTGATGTATGCGGAGGCAAGTAATGAATTAAATAATTCAGCGGAGGCGCACCAGTACATAAACCTTGTAAGAAAACGCGCGCGTTTCGATGGCACGGTAGACCGTAATACAACCCCGGACTATGTTAACCTGGGTAAAGATGCTTTTCGTACGGCTGTTCTAAAAGAAAGAAGAATCGAATTTGTAGCAGAAGGTCAGCGTTGGTTCGATCTGGCCAGGACTAAAACCCTGGAAACGTTAGTGCCTGTTGCGAAACCGGGTATCACACCCGTTGCGAAGCATTATCTTTTTCCAAAACCTCAGCGGGAAATAGACCTGAATACAAAACTTTTACAGAATGCCGGGTATTAAAATATCCGGTTGAAGAAAGTAAGTTGCGCCTGCTGAATGTATAAATTATGCTGACACTTAATTATGTAATTCGTGCCTTTTAATTTTCGTGCAATAAAAAAAATAAAACAAGCAATTGAAAAAATCGAATTACGATAAGTTCCCTGCCATTAAGGTAAATGGGCATACAGGTATAGCAGGATGGAAAAATATCATTGATTGTCTCCAATCAGACACGGACAAGAGTGGCCGGGAAAAGACTGTGCTGGTAATTGAAAGCTACCATGGCGTTTATTTGAATGAGGTTACCGCACATTTTGGAAAAGAATGCCCGGACGCAATATTGATAGATGCCTCCGCAGCATTGAAGTCAGTTAAAGATGTTGACCAAATGGTTTACCCTTTTGTAACCGATGACCCGGTATTTGGGTATATGGCGCCTTTGGGCCTGATTGATTTTTTTGATGTGGGCAAAATTGCTGCATTGCAAAAAAAAGCAAATCAAGTTCAGAAGGGTCTCGTGGTCGTTTACGGTACGGGTGCATCGCTGATCACTCCTGCACCCCACCTGCTGGTGTATGCTGATATGCCTCGCTGGGAGATACAACTCCGGTTCAGAAAGAACACTATTAGTAACCTCGGGGCCTACAATACGCAGGCTGAATTTTCGTATCAATATAAAAGAGGCTTTTTTGTTGATTGGAGAGTGTGCGACCGGCATAAGAAAAGCCTGTTACAGACCTTTGATTATTTACTCGATACTACCATTCCCGAACACCCCAAAATGATTTCCGGTGCAACTTTTAGGAGTGCTTTGAGCGAAGTGGTGAGCCGCCCTTTCCGGGTGGTACCATTTTTTGACCCCGGTCCCTGGGGCGGCCAGTGGTTAAAGGAATTTGTGATCTTGACAGGAGCCAGCCCAATTTTGCCTGGGGTTTTGATTGTGTGCCGGAAGAAAACAGTTTGTTTTTGGAGTTTGGGGAAATGGTGTTTGAAACGCCCGCAATCAATATTGTTTTTACGGAACCCGAAAAGCTGCTGGGCAGGAAGGTTCACGAGTCGTTCGGTGATGAATTTCCAATCCGGTTTGATTTCCTGGATACAATGGAAGGAGGCAATTTAAGCCTGCAGGTTCACCCTTCTAAAGAATACATCAGGGAAAAATTCGGGATGGCCTACACGCAGGATGAGAGCTATTATATCCTTGATGCAAAAGAGGGTGCCTTTGTTTATCTCGGTCTTAAAGAAACAATCGTTCCGGAAGCAATGCTGCATGAACTGGAGTCGGTGCAGAAAGAAGGAGGCGCTTTTGAAGCCGACAAATATGTCGAAAAATGGCCCATTAAAAAACACGATCATATCCTGATTCCCGCAGGAACTGTTCATTGTTCCGGTGCGAATACAGTGGTGCTGGAGATCAGCGCTACTCCTTATATTTTTACTTTTAAATTATGGGATTGGGGGAGGATGGGGCTTAACGGTGCGCCACGCCCCATTTCTATCGACCATGGCAGGCAGGTGATACAATGGAGCAGAACAGCTAACTGGACTGAAGATAATATTATCAACCAGTTTGAAGCAATCGGCAAAGGCGATGGCTGGCGCGAAGAAAGAACGGGACTTGATGCAACTTCTTTTATTGAAACCCGCCGACATTGGTTTACAAAAAAAGTCTTGCATAACACTAGGGGGATAGTAAATGTTTTAAACCTCATTGAAGGCAGGTCCGTTATTGTTGAGAGCCCGGGAAATTTCTTTCAGCCTTTTGTCATTCATTATGCAGAAACTTTTATTGTTCCTGCTGCAACCGGAGAATACAGTGTGTGCCCGTATGGCGAAAGCGAGGGCAGGGAATGTGCAACCATAAAAGCATCCGTAAGAACTGAAAATTTAATTGATTATCGCATTAATTAATACATATGAATAACAATGCAGGGAACAAATGGTATGTATACAAAGCCACCGTGGTAGCGGCGGTGGGCGGCCTTTTGTTTGGATATGATACTGCTGTGGTAGCGGGTGCGATCGGCTTTATTCAAAAGCGTTACGACCTCTCTGCGACCATGGTGGGCTGGATAGCATCATGTGCACTGGTGGGTTGTATGGTGGGCGCTATGTTTGCCGGTAAACTAAGTGATAATATAGGGCGTAAAAAAGTTCTCCTATTATCCGGGATACTGTTTGGGGTTTCTTCTGCGGGTATTGCCATCCCGATGGACCTTAACTGGTTTGTGGTATTCCGGTTAATCGGTGGATTGGGTATCGGTATCGCCTCTATGCTCGCCCCAATGTATATCTCCGAAATTGCACCTGCAAGGATACGCGGCCAGCTGGTATCGATCAATCAACTGGGAATCGTTACCGGCATCCTGCTGATCTATTTTGTAAACGCCAGCATTGCCGGCTGGTATGATGAAGCCTGGAATATATCAACGGGCTGGCGATGGATGTTCGGGTCTGGACTCATTCCCTCCATCGTATTTTTATTGCTTTTATTCTTTGTTCCCGAAAGCCCTCGCTGGCTGGCTCAAAAAGAACGTTTCGATGAAGCGAAACAAATCCTTACTAAAATAAACGGGCCTGCTGTTGCAGGGGAGGAACTCGAAGAAATAAAGGAAGCATTGAATATGGAAGGAAGCTCATTTTCAGACATCCTTAAACCGGGGGTAAGAAAAGCGCTGGTGATTGGAATAATATTATGCATTTTCTCACAGGTTACCGGCATCAATGCGATTATGTATTATGCCCCGGAAATTTTTAAATCAACCGGCGATGCTTCCGGATCGGCGCTGATGCAAACGGTGCTTGTAGGTGTTATCAATGTTTTATTTACACTGGTAGCAATTAAATACGTAGACAGGTGGGGCCGGCGGACCTTATTGCTGATCGGTTGCGCCGGTATGGCTATCTGCCTGGCTATCGTAGGCGGTGCTTTTTTCTTTGGGTTTGCAAAGGGTTACCTGGTACTCATCGCCATCCTCGCTTACATCGCCTTTTTTGCCATTTCGCTGGGGCCCCTTGCATTCGTGGTAATTGCCGAAATATTTTCTAACCGTAACAGGGGGATGGCAATGTCCGTATGCATTTTCTTTTTATGGGCATCCGTATACGCCGTTTCCCAATCGTTTCCAATGCTCCTTGCATCCATTGGCAGCGCCTACACTTTCTGGCTGTATATGCTGATGTCCTTTTGTGCTTTCCTTTTCGTGTACAGGTTAATCCCCGAAACAAAAGGAAGGTCCCTGGAAGAAATTCAACATTACTGGTTGCAGGCAAAACCAGGTACACAACCTTCGCCAATTCAATCAAAAGAACTAATATGAGAACACACATTTTAAAGAAAGCTGACCTCCTGGTATTTTTTGGCTTTATCATTATAGTTATTTCAATACTTCTTTCTTCGTGTAAAAAAGATAAGGGGGATCCCGGTCTCCCCTCCATGCAACTGGTTCCGGCAATGGTTTCGGGTAAGTCGGGGCAACAGGTGCAGGTTAAGCTCACCATCCATGCCCCATACGGAGCAAAGGAGCTGGAAATCTCCAAAACAATCAACCTCGTTTCAGCATTGGGCGTTACGACTGTTACACCGGTAAGCACCGGTGATAACAATTATGAGTACGTTTTCAATTATACATACCAGCCGGAAGAAGTTGACAAGCTCGTAGGCATCAACTTTCATTTTGTGGATGAAAAAGGAAATATCGTTGAAAAAGACCTTACTGTAAATACGATCGCTTCAGGGTGGCAGATCATTTATTCACATACCTGGAAGCTAACTTCCAAATTATGGACGACACGCAACCCGGTAGAAGAGTCCCTTCAGGATTGTGAAAAAGATAACCTTACTTATTTTAACAGGGACAGCACCATCAGGGTAAATTATGGCGCGGCCGGCTGCACCTTTGACGGCTTCAACATATTTGATAAATGGACATTGAGTGAGGATGAAAAAACATTCACCCAGGTTTATCATAGCGTATTTGATCCTGCCAAAATCACCAAGGAGGAGTACACGGTTAAGTCTTTAACGAAAGATAAGATGGTCATCGAAATAGCGCTTGACCTGTCCGATTTTGGTCTTTCCGACAAAGAGCTTTTCTTGTATACCTATGAATCGCTTTAATAGCCTTAGATTAATCATCTGTAAAAATTTAATATGCCAGGTACATTAGATAATTTAAGGATCATTATCCCATTTTGCATTCTTTCTTTTATTTCTTGTAAATGCTCCAGGCCTGTTGTTGACACACCTCCACCTACCCTAAATACGAACCTTAATCACCTGAAATTTTCTGTGGAAGAAGCACCCGGCTGGAGCAATCTCTTTCTTCGGAAATCAGGCTGGATAGGAGCAGATGGAATTTTCGCCATCCCTTTTAATGGGGTGGATACTTCCGGCGCTGGCAGGCGCCAGGAAACCCTGCTTTTATTTAGTGATACCATTCTGGGTGAGATTGTGAAAGATAGTATCAGGCCCGGTTTTAAAATGGTGCACAATTCAGTTGCCGTGATAAAAGGCAATGAACCCCTGGAAGAAAACATCCAGTTTCACCACCACACAAAACCCGACGGCAGCCCCGAATCGATGTTTATCCCTGCTACTCCCAACTCAAAGCCTGGTGATTATTATTGGTTGGGAGATGGATTTGTAAATCCTTCCAAAGCAGGCGCTACCTACATCTTTGGCTACCGCGTAAGGGATACCAGCGCCGCTTCTTTCGGTTTTGCTGAAGTAGGAACACGCTTATCAAAATACCCAAAGGAAGCAAGCCGCCCTTTACCGACCAGGAACAAATGGACACACCATTTTTTTTAACCGGCGCAAATGATAACAATGGCTCGTTTGGCGCATGCATATTTGCCAATACCAAAGAAGCGTTGGCACCCGGCGCAGACGGTTATGTATATGTGTATGGCGTGAGAGGAAAGGCAAAAAACGTAATAGTGGCAAGGGTAAAACCAGACCAGTTTGAAGACTTTGCAAGCTGGCGCTTTTGGGATGGCAATACCTGGAATGCGGACATGAAAGCCCTTGCAAATATAGCCGATCATGCTTCCAATGAATTAAGTGTTGCCCCGATAAAAGATGGAAGGTATGCAATGGTATTTCAAACCGACGGCATTGGAAGAACAGTAGGATTGCGTCTTAGCAATCATCCCCACGGGCCTTTCGGACCTATTATTAAAATATGGGAATGCCAGGAACCCACCATTGCAAAAAATTTTTTCGTTTACAACGCAAAGGTCCATTCAAACCTTTCGATGCCGGATGAATTACTGATCAGCTATAATGTGAACTCTTTCGATTTCTGGAACGATATCCTTGCTTATCCCAACCTTTACCGGCCAAGGTTTATAAAAGTAAAATTATTATAACTAATTTTTTTTTCAAACTGGATGGCCGCCAATACCAGGTTTGCAAAAATTTCAAAATGATAAAAGGAACTATTTTTTTTTATACGCTTAGTGTCGTTTTTATCATTTTACTAAGCAGCTGTGCTGATCGTGATGCAAAGGGTGGGGGCAATTCTGCCGGTTCAAAAGATAAAATCTATTACCAGGATACTGCTACACAGATCGTTATCAAACCTGCTCCTGAATGGAGCGATATGCTGAAGCATGATAATGGATGGATCGGTGCAGACGGAATTTACTGCCTGCCAATGAATGGGATTGAAACACCCGGGATCATGAAAGAAACCAATACTTTATTTTGGTTCAGCGATTGCATTATCGGGAATATTGCAGCGGATACTTTAAAGGCGGGCTGGGAAATGATCCACAATTCAGTTGCCCTTATGAAAGGCGATAAAGTTGACCCGGGTAATATTCATTTCTCCTGGCGAAAAGACAGCGCCGGGCATGCTATCTCCATGTTTGAACCGCATACGCCCCTTTCGCAGCCAGGGGATTATTATTGGTTAGGAGATGGATTTTTTAATCATGCTACAGACAGCACCATTTACATTTTTGCATACCGGGTAAAAAATGTTCCCGGTGGTATTTACCCGTTCGATGATGTTGGACTTTCGCTTATTGCCATTCCGAAAAATAGCAAACCGCCTTTTGAAAATCAACGCCAGGCAGACGTGCCGTTTTTTTTGAAAGACAGCAGGGGTAATGGGAAAGTGGTTTTCGGGATCAGCGTGATGGCCAATACAAAGGAGGCCGGTGCACCACAGCCGGACGGATACATCTATGTCTATGGCGTCAGGGGCGATAAAAAGGAATTATTGGTTGCAAGGATTGCCGCTGCGGCTTTTGAAAAATTTGACGAATGGAAGTTTTGGGATGGAACTTCATGGAACCAGGATATCAATGCTGCCTCGGCGCTAACTGAAGGCGTTTCAAATGAGATGAGTGTAAGCCTGGTGGATGACGGGCGGGTGATTGCGGCCTACCAGCTTAAAGGGAATACCCCTGATGTGGTGATCCAGGTTGGTAAATCGCCGCAGGGCCCGTTTCAGCCCTTAAAAAAAGTATGGTCAACTCCGGAAATATATGAAGGGCTCGACTTTTATACTTACAATGCAAAGGCCCATCCCCATCTTTCAAAACCCGGGGAATTATTGATCAGTTATAATGTAAATTCATTTAATTTTTTAGAAGATATCATAAAGCATCCATACCATTTACGTCCACGATTCATTACGGTAAAATATTGATAACTAATATGAAATTATTTTTTTTAAATGAACGTGATTCCGCGGCAATGCTTACTATATTTACATCACGCAAAATATCATTCCAAAGTATCATCGGCTTTAATACCGGCAGTCCATTCAATTCCCAATAGTTAAACATTCATTCATTTATAACAAAATTTCTAATGATCTAAATTTACTGGTATGAAAAAAATTTTAATGCTTGCAGTGCTGCTTACTACCTATAATAATATTTTTGCTTTTCTTACGCAGGCCAACTGGCGCTGGCGTAATGATAACGGCTCACAAACAACGGCTACCTGGAAGGCCATCCAAAATATGCCGGTAACAATAACATCAGTTGATGAAAATATACGATTACGGATGGAGGTCTATAACAATACAGGCGCCGCCGTAGATCTTCTGGATACATTGCAATATGCTACCTCTGCCACGGGCCCTGGATGAACATCGACACGATCGCAGGTTCAGGGCTTTCAGAATTTCAACGACGAGTGCTTTGTTACAGTGAGCCCACAACTTCACAGTTAACCGGTGTTGCATTAACTTTTTCACCGGGCAAAATTATGGTTGACTCGATGGTATTAAGAAATATAAGCCTGCCCGATCAGCAACGTACCGAGTTTGAATGGGTGATCACCGCTACTGCAAATGCAATGCCTAACACCACTTACTATTTCAGGGAATGGGGCGCCGCCGCAAATAATCTCGACATAGGAATGACCTATCCATCTTTGACTACGGCTGGAGTGTTGCCCATAAAACTCAGCGGGTTCAATGTTGCACGGGAAGGTAAAAGAATAAGGCTGGAATGGTCCACCGCTTCGGAACAAAACAATGACCGCTTTGAGGTGCAGCGCAGCAGTGACGGAACAACGTGGAAAACGATCGCCAGTATAAAAGGTAAAGGTAATTCTGCTGCTTCCAGTGCTTACAAGGCGTATGATGAGGACCCATTGAGTGGCACCAACTTTTATATAATCAGGCAGTACGACCTTGACGGCCAATCGTCTAAATCCGGTATAAAAATGATCAAAATGTCCAGGTCCGCTTCAGTGATTTCGATATTTCCCAACCCCTCTAACTCAGGAGTTAACTTTAGCATTGAAAACAAGGGCATTTCAAACATGGAAGCCACTCTTACCAATTTAAACGGAAGTATTGTCCACCAGGAAATTTTTAAAAATGTCCCTGCAAATTCAATCAATAAATTAAACCTTGCGCAGCAACCGGCACCCGGGGTATATATCCTGAAATTAAAATCAACAGAACTTTCAGAAAGTGTAAAGATCGTTATTGAATAAGATTCAGCCTTTAGGTAAAAGGAAAGTCACTGTGATTATTTACATACTTTCCTTTTATTTTTTTTAAAGGTTGCTATTTTGCACTCCTCAGAAAAACGAACCGGTGGCATAAATTCAAATTTGACAATTGTTATTGCAATCGATCGTATGCTGATAAATTTCACCGGCCTCAAGTGTAATGCAAAAAATCGTCAATAGTTGGTGGATAGGACCAGTGGCCTCCGGGTTACTGGCATACCTGGCGATATGCGGGGTAAATTTTCTATGCAGCTGGATATGTTATGTGCCCTTGTTCATTACTCTATGTAACAGTTCGCCGGCAAGGTTTTCAGGGCTGCCCTGGTTTTTGGTTTTATTTTTCCTGTTTCGCTTTTTTGATGATCCCTGGTGCAGAAAGATTCACTGGGCATGAAATGATGTACGGGCTGGGAATATTCCTGATCGCTGCGGTCTTCTACGCCGGGTTTTGTGGTGCTTTATTATATTGTTGTGCCTGGGTTGAATTAAAGCATGATTCTCCCCGTTCAATAATTTTTAACAGTATTTCCGCAGCATCATTTTTTTGCATCGCCGAGGCTTTATTAATGCAGGTTTCGCGCGGGTTCCCCTGGCTCGATGTACACGCGGGCAATGGCCTGGCAAAAAATCTTTATGCGATTCAGCCGGTATCATTTTTTGGTATCTACATTTTGACATTTGTGGTGATAGCGGTGAATTACCTGGTTGCCGTTTTTATCCTGAAAAAATCCTGGATAAAACTTTATATCCCTTTGGTTATCGTGATAGGATACGTGTTGGCCGGTTTCGGGTTATACATGTATGCACACAACAGAATGCCAGCTTCCAAATCTTTCAAGGTCGCGATCCTGTCAGAGAATATCCTTCCTGACATCAAGTGGGATGAAAATTCGGGCAACCTGCTCGTCCAAAAATTACTGGATCTGAATTACCTGGCCATTACGTTAAAACCCGCTATCGCATTTTGGTCAGAATCTGCGATCCCATGGACTTACCGCAAGGATGACGATTTGGTAAAAGAGGTATTTAAAATAACTGACACTGCCCGGATCACCCATATCATGGGGATCAATACCGCTTATGCTGAAAATGAAGTTTTTAATTCCGCCTACTGTATGTTGCCCGGTGGCACAGTTACTGGGAGATATGACAAACAGTATCTTTTATCATTTATAGAAAAGCCTTTAAATGGATGGCTCATGCCATTTTTTTCAAGCAAAGGATTTGTGGCGCGTACAAGCCCTGATCACGGTAAACCATTAACAACGCCTTATGGAAAAGCCGGGTTTCTTATTTGCAATGAAGCCGCGATACCCGCTGCTGCTGCTCAACAGGTGATGAAAGGTGCGGAGTTTTTAATGAACATGAGTAATGACGGCTGGTTTAATGATACCTACATTGTAAACCTGCATTTTTATTACGCAAGGTTAAGAGCCGTTGAATCCCAGAAAGATATTGCCATCAATTGTAATAACGGCTACTCCGGGTTAATAAAAGCCTCTGGCGAAATTGAGTTGAAAGAGCAAAGCACAGAGCCCTATGTAAAGATGGTTACCATTCAACCCAACAGATATAGAACCGTCGCATCAACACATCCCCGCGTTTTCATTTATATCTGTATCATTTTTATCGCTTCTGTTCTCGTTTCTATGTTAATAAAAAAACACCTGCGGGGTAACAAATCATTATAGCATTTGAACATATTGTACCATGAGCTTAAAAAAAATTTTACTGTGTAACTTATTCTTATTCCTGCTTTCTTTAGGGGTTGCAGCAGAAATAAAAATGCCCGTGATATTTCAAAGTAATATGGTACTTCAAAGGGATAAAACCTTGACTATTTGGGGATTTGGAAATGCGGGAGAAATGGTGGAAGTGGCTTTCGGCAACAGGAAGTATCATACAGTGACAGGAAAAAATAAGCAGTGGAAATTACAACTTCCACCTCATGCTGCTGGCGGCCCCTATGAAATTTCGATCCAGGGAAAAACAAATACCCTTCTATTAAAAAATATATTATTTGGTGATATCTGGATCTGCGGAGGTCAGTCCAATATGCAGTTTTCCCTGGACCAGGCAGGTTACAAACCCTCCGCTTCCGCCAAAGCCAGCAATAAGAACTTACGATTATTTACGTGCTCGGTTGATATGGATTATGTTCCAAAGGACGACCTGTCCGGTGGTATGTGGAAAGAAGCGACTGCAGAAAATTTAATACATTTCTCTGCTGTAGCTTTTTTTTTCGGACAATTTTTGCAGGATTCTTTACACATCCCCATTGGCCTTGTGAGTGATAATTTAGGCGCCACTTCCATTGAAACATGGATGAGTCCCGGTGCCTTAAAACAATTTCCTCAATTCGAACCTTATTATGGAACATACCTTGCCCCGGGCAAAAGTTTTAAAGAAATTACTGCTGCCTTCGAAAAAATGAAACCTTTATGGAATAAGGAGCATTACCTGAAGGGCCAGGGGTTTGATCAAAAATGGTATTTACCCCAAACAGATACCCGTGATTGGAAAGCGGTAGATGTGCCAGGGTGGTGGGAGGAAAAAGGCGAGCATGATTTTGACGGTGCCATCTGGTACAGGAAACAATTTGATCTGCCGGAAAATTTTAATTCGGATACTTTTTATTTACCCTTAAACCAGATCGATGATTATGATATTGTTTGGGTCAATGGTACTAAAATCGGCGAAGGGTACGGAAATTTGAACTGGCGCAATTATAAAGTGCCGTCCGGCATTTTGAAACCGACAGGCAATATGTTGGTGGTAAGGGTTTTTGATATTGGTGGCCGCGGGGGGATGTATTCACACGAAATCTGGGGTAATCCTATTCTTGTAGGCGCCTGGAAGTACAAGCGCGATTTAAAAATCGATGTCCACGGTTTTCCCAAACCACTTGTAGTGAATGTAAGCCCTTTCTCTTCTCCCGCAGTTCTTTACAATGGCAATATTGCGCCCCTGAAGGCATTGGGAATAAAGGGTATCATTTGGTACCAGGGCGAAGCGAATGCTGGCCGGGCAGTAGAATATAAGGAGTTGTTTGCTGCCATGATCAAAGACTGGCGTGCAACTTTCAAACAGGATGATCTCCCCTTTTTATTTGTGCAACTGGCCAATTACATGCGGGAGACCAATGACCCTGTGCAAAGTGATTGGGCAGAGCTTCGGGAGTCCCAGGCCGCGGCTTTAAGCCTGCCAAATACCGGGATGGCAGTTTCTATCGACATAGGAGAAGCAGATGATATCCATCCCAAAAACAAGTCTGAAGTGGGCAGGCGGCTGGGACTAACTGCTTTAAAAGTAGCGTATCATAAAACCATCACCGGTTCAGGACCGTCGTTTCAATCAATGAGCATTGCGAATGATTCCATTATTCTACATTATCAAAGTGGTGGCGGTGGCCTCGTTACAAAGAATAAATACGGTTATATCAACGGGTTCCAGGTTGCAGGGGCCGATCAGAAATATTATTGGGCGAAAGCTCATTTAAACAAAAATTCAGTTGTCGTCTATAACAGTAAAGTGAAGAACCCGGTTGCTGTACGTTATTTGTGGGCCGACAATCCGGGTGAGATTGATCTGTACAATAGTGCCGGCTTACCCGCAATTCCTTTCAGAACTGATGACTGGCCATTAAAAACAAAGGGAAAATTATTTTCGGAGAATCCATGGGAATTTTAAAAATCCATCTCTGCCATGAATGAGCGAAAGCACGTATAATGCTGTTTCAATTTCTAAACAGGCAATTCTACTAAACAGGTAATAACTTGTAATAATGCAACAGTAAACGGGATAAAATGATAAAAATAAATTGTATAAAGCTCATTGCCTTTTTCTCCCTGGTGTTTATAAATTCCATTGTAATTGCAGGAACAGATAACATTGCTAACCGGGCAAAAGCCACTGCATCCACTGCCCTTAGTGAGAAATTTATCGCCTCCCATATAACCGATGGGATAATTGGGATCAATGGTAAGGGCGAATGGGCCTGTGAAGGCGCAACTACAGACTGGGGATATGTCAGGTTCCCCTGGGTACAATTGGATTGGAAAGAACCACAAGCCGTCAATAAAATAATATTGTATGACCGCCCTTCAATGAACGAGCACATCGCCAGCGGTAAATTGTTGTTTAGCGATAGCAGTATTATTTGGGTAAATGAAATAAGAAATGACGGGACTGCAAAAGTTATCCGCTTTGACGCGCGGCACATTAAGTGGGTGCGGTTTATCACAACTGACGGCGAAGGTAAGGACCTGGTTTTTCTGAGATTGAAGTGTTTCCAGCAACAACTGACAGTTCGGATTATGTTTCCTGGGTTGACCCATACATAGAGACCAACCGCGGCAGGTATTTCTTTTTTATTACCGGGGCAGGCCCTTTGGCATGGTAGGAGCGCGCCACATACCCGCAATAAAAACCAAAATGGCGGCGGTTACAATTATAATGAAAATGAAATCCTGGGGTTTGGACAGATACATTGCTGGATGCTTTCCGGAATAGAAGTAATGCCTGCATTAAAGGGCGTCGATCCAACCCAGGGAGAGCAATCCTGGAAGTCGGAATTCAGTCATGATGAGGAGATCGTTCAACCGGGATACCATCGGGTTTATTTAAGAAATCCTAAAACATGGGTAGAGCTTACTTCCACCGACAGGGTGAGTTTTTACCGGTTTAGATATACCCTCGATACGGCCGTAAATATACTGGTAAACCTTGGCGGTTACCTGGGAAACAGTACAATGGCGAACGCCGATGTAAACAAGATCAGCAATACTGAATTTGAGGGTTCTTTTAGTTCAATAAAACGCTACTGGGGCGGACCAAAAGATGTGAAAATATTTTTTGTAGTTCAGTTTGATAAACCATGTACAGCCCTCAACGGATGGAAAGGTTCAGCCTTGCTAGATAATATCAGCAGCCTAAGGGGCGATAGCGTGGGTATTGCAGCAAGATATAATGCAAAGGCAGGGGATGAGGTAAAAATGAAGATCGCCATATCTTATACCAGCATAGCCAACGCCAGGCAAAATTTGCAGGCCGAATGTGTCACCTGGGATTTTGATAAAGTTAGAAATGATTCGAGGGCAATATGGAATGAGTGGCTGGGTAAAATAGCGGTAGCAGGCGGCGCCCCGGAACTTAAAGTTAAATTCTACACCGACCTCTGGCATGTCCTTCTCGGCCGGCATAAGATCGATGATGTGTCAGGGAATTATCCCGACAGAACCTCGGGCAAACGGGAAGGTAATTTCACGGATGCTAACTTTAAGATCAAAACCGTTCCAAAAGACAGTAATGGTAAGTCCCTTTACCATATGTATAATTCAGATGCTTTCTGGTTAACGCAGTGGAACCTTAATATTTTGTGGGGCCTCGGCTGGCCCGGGGTGCAGGATGAAATGGCAGCCTCCATGATACAGTATGCAGACAATGGCGGGCTTTTGCCCCGCGGCCCTTCCGGTGGAGGATATTCCTACATCATGACCAGCAACCCTGCGGCTAGCCTTATCACGGGGACATTTCAAAAAGGATTGCTCACCAGGGTAAGCAAGGAACATGCCTTCGAAGTAGTAAAACGGAACCAGTTACCCGGTGGAATGCTTGGAAGCAAGGCCGATATCAAATTTTACACAAAAAACGGCTGGTGGAAAGATAATGCAGGAATTACGATTGAAGCCTGCTTCCAGGATTATGCGGTGGCCCAGATGGCAAAAAAGTTGGGGAAGCAAAAAGAGTACGAATTTTTCATGAGGCGGTCGGCAGGGTGGAAGAATTGTTTTAACCCCGAGCACAATTTATTATTTCCGAAAGACAAAGAGGGACGTTTTTTGCATAATGATCCGTTAAGCGGCGCCGGGTGGGTAGAAGCAAATGCATGGCAGGGGACATGGGGTGTTTCGCATGATATTGCCGGGCTTGCAACACTAATGGGTGGTAATGATAAATTATGTGATAAATTAAATTACGCATTTGAAAAAGCGGCGCCGCAGGATTTTGTTTTTGCCTACACGGATGGTTATGTTAGTTATGCAAATCAACCGGGGCTTTCAAATGCCCATGTGTTCAATTACGCAGGCAAACCATGGCTCACCCAATACTGGGTGCGAAGGGTGAGAGAGCAGGCATACGGAGGCACCACGCCTGATCTCGGGTATGGTGGCCATGATGAAGACCAGGGACAGATGGGCGCATTGAGTGCATTGATGTCGATCGGGTTATTCAGCCTGCAGGGGAATGTTTCATCAACTCCCCGATACGAAATTACCAGCCCTGTATTTGATGAGATTACAATCCGGCTTGATCCTGCTTATTACAAAGGGAGGGAATTTCATATTAAAACCTATAACAATTCCCGGGTAAATATGTACATTCAATCAGTAAAGTTGAACGGACAGCCCTTGAATAATTGCTGGTTCGATCATGCAGAATTTTCGCAGGGCGGAACACTAGAAATATGGCTGGGACCGGAACCGAATAAAGACTGGGGAACACAGCGACTGCCGCCATAAAGCCCTGGTTAAAGGCAGAATAATTGATCAGGAAAACGGGGGCCTCCTAAAAATTAAAAACGCTATTTAAACTGCATGAATAATTCAAAAGTTGTCGGAATAGATATTGGGGGTTCGCATATTACGGCAGCCATTGTTGACCTGGAAAACCGTGCCGTATTGCCTGGTACCCTCGTTCGAAACCGGGTTGATTCTCATGCCCCCGCAGCAACAATAATAACGGAATGGTCAAAGACGATCCGCCAGGTTTCTGAATTAACGGCCGGTGTATCAAAAAAAATTGGGCTTGCCATGCCTGGCCCGTTTGATTATGAACAAGGGATCTGCCTTATACAAGGCCTCGACAAATATGAAAAACTTTATAAACTGAATGTTAAGCAATTGTTAGCACAGGAACTGGATATTGAAGAAGCAGCCGTATTAATGATGAACGACGCCAGTTGTTTCTTGCAGGGGGAAATTTTCGGAGGAGCGGTGATCGGATGCAATAACGTAATTGGTGTTACATTGGGAACCGGCCTTGGTTCCGCAAGGTTCCATGATGGTGTGATCTATGATGGGGACCTTTACTATACACCCTTTAGGAACGGTACGGCAGAGGATTTTATCAGCAGCAGGTGGTTTGTTAGAAAATATGCGGCTATCACCGGTAAGTACGTGAAAGACGTAAAAGAATTATGTGATATGGTTTCCGGCGACCCTGCCATACAAATGCTCTTTGATGAATTTGGGAAAAATCTTGGTGAAGTGCTCAGCAAGTATATAATCAAGCACAACTGCGAAACCATTGTGGCTGGCGGCAACATTATAAATGCCTGGGAATTATTTTTTCGTGAAACCGAAAAGGTGTTAAACCGATTACCAAAACCAATTTTGATACGAAGGGCACTACTCGGCGAAGAAAGTGCTTTGGTTGGTGCGGCCAGTTTGTGGAAATAAGCGGCCGATTTAAGCCCTATATGCTTCGATCCAAATGGCCAGTGGTGAAAAAATTTCTAACATGCAAATAAAAATCCCGGCACCGGTTCCCGTTACCGGACCGTATGCCAAATGAAGAATCTCCCAAAGGGTCATCAGCACTTGCATCAGGTTAAATGGAACCGGAACCTGGTTAAATTTATATTCCACTAACCCCCGGAATCTTTACGGCCAAATGCTTTTCAGGGGGGTGTATTCCACTTTCTTAAATAAAATGCCATTTTTTGATAGCATATCAATGAGCGTATAAGGTTGCGAAGGGAAAAAGATCCCCGTCATTACAGTTAAGCCATCGTCGGCAAAAAGTTCAACCGAGCTTTCATCTATGATAACGGAGAAATTCATTTTTTGCTCATCTGTTAATCTTGGAGCAAAACTGGTTGAAGCAAACTCCTTTTTAAAATCAGTGTTACCTGAGCGTGTACGGTCAATATAATATTGATTGCGCTTCTTATCATATCCAATGACCGTTTGTTCATTGAGGGTATTTGAAAACATCAGGGAGAAATCTTTTATTTCATCTACAGTAAAGTTGATCCTGAATGGTATAGTCATTGTTTTTACCGCACTTGCCATATTGTAAATACCAGTTACGTTTATATTCCCCGCATTGACTGGTGCAGGTCCAATCTTGCTCAGTTCCGGAACAGGGTTGGAAGCTACCAGCACTTTTTCACCTACACGTTTTATTGTTAAATCCCTGGGAAGGGTCATTGCACTTCTCCATTTCACGGAGGGCACTTCATTCGCATAAATCCAGTTGCTCATCCAGCCTAAAAATATTTTCCTGTTGCCTGTATTGGACCAGGTTACGCCTGCATAATTATCCGGACCGAAATCGAGCCATTTGGTTTCGGTATCCAGCGGTACAAATTTGTTACCGTCAAAATCACCAATAAAATATTGCGTGGCAGAACCCTTATTAGGCCCGCCGGGGTTTATACTAACGAGCAGTACCCAAAGCGGTTTGCCATTATCATCGAGCATAAACAGGTCAGGGCACTCCCACACGCCACCATGTGCACCGGCATCTTTCCCAAATTCACTTTCTTTTTTCCATTGCTTAAGGTCCGTGGAAGAATAGAACATTATCCTGTCTTTAACTGCAAGGGTCATGATCCATTTATTAGCGGCTTCATACCACATCACCTTTGGGTCGCGGAAATCAGCTATTCCCGGGTTTTTAAGAACAGGATTCCCTGCATATTTTATCCACGTCTTACCTTCATCGGTACTATAGGCGATTCCCTGGTTTTGATGATCGATTTTATTTTCTTTTGCCTTTTTGGGATCGTGATAAGTAAAAATCGCGACCATGGGTACTTCACCATTTTTGCCAAACCCGGAAGTATTTTTAAAATCCATTACCGAGCTTCCCGAAAAAATATAACCCAGGCTATCCGGGTACAGTGCAATCGGTTCCTGCCGCCAATGAACCAGGTCATTGCTGGTGGCATGGCCCCAGTGCATCGGACCCCAAACCGTAGACTTCGGGTGAAATTGAAAAAACAAATGATACACATCCTTATAAAATACCATTCCATTGGGATCATTCATCCATTTGTCCCTGGGTGAAAAATGAATCTTAGGCCGGTATGGTTCACGATAAGCTCGCTGCGCAGTCACACCCGTGCCAAACAAGTTCAGGAGGCAGGTAAAGGCTATTACAATGATGTTAGTTTTATTCAATAGTACCCTCATATAATAAGTTAATAAACCAAAGTCCGGCATAAAATTTTTTAGAAAATAGTTGCAGATCGAAAGCATGTTGGAAAACGAAGGGCGGCTTAGTTATAACCAATAGCTTGTTTTTTGATATAAACAATAATCGTTCCGCTATCGCTGTATTTTTTACGCGATACACTAGTAAGGTTTAAGCTGGTGCTTGTCCTCCTTATCCCCCAGTTAAAATTATTTTTAATTATTTCAATATCCGGCTATCATTTTTGATGGCTCCCATTACTACTTTCAGCGGTGAAATATTAGATGCCCGATAAAGTAGCAGGTATCTATAAACCCTGGAAGTTAACACCCTTCCCTTTAATAATGATTGGGAAATTGTGAAATTTTTTTACACCTTCGTACCACCTATTTATTTTACTAAAATGAGAAGCGGGCTGTTTATTATAATTATTGTAATGTTGAGCTTGCCTGTAATGGCACAACCGGCGGATCAGCACAACCTCCGCTTTGATTCGCTGGCTACACGCTGGGATGAGGCTATCCCCATCGGGAATGGATGGCTGGGTGCTTTGATATGGCAAAAGGAGGATAAGGTGAGATTATCGCTGGACAGGGTTGATTTGTGGGATGATCGGCCGATGCCCCTGATCGATAAACTGCGGTTCAAATGGGTAGCGGATCAGGTTAAAAAAAAGGCTTATGATACCGTTCAGAAAATGGGTGACGAGCCTTATGAAAAATATCCCGCACCGACAAAAATTCCGGGAGCAGCCCTGAGTTTGACGTCAGCAGGTTCGATAAATCTTCAGCAATATACTAAATATTAAAACTGCGCTAAGTGTTATTTCTTTTTAAAAACGGGGTTGTATTTAAGAATTATATTCATGCCGTGGGCCAGGCAGGTTATTTTAGTTTTGAAAATTGCGCAGAAGAGATCGTACCCATTCTGAAAATACCTCCTTACCATTCGGAGGACAAAGGTAACACGGGCAACAGCGTAGAAGGGCAGGGGCTCCCACAACTGGGCTATGCAAAGGGTACGATAACAAATGGCAAAAATTTTCTCCGCTATCACCAGCCCCTGTCGAAAAGCAATTATTATGAAGTGCTGGTTCAGTGGTCAAAAGTTTCAACCAAAATAATTGGCCAATGGACCATTACTTACAATAAAAAAGCAACGCTTCCCAACCTAAATTTGGCAGCAAAGGAGCCTCCTGGCTGGGATACGCATATTGGCTGGTGGACTAAATACTGGAGCTGCTCAGCCGTTTCGATCCCGGATACAATTCTTGAAAAGCAATACTACCTTGAGATGTATAAGTTTGGCAGTGTGGCAAGGGGCGATACGCCACCCATTTCCCTCCAGGCCATCTGGACCGCAGATAATGGCAACCTCCCTCCATGGAAAGGCGACCTTCACCACGACCTGAATACAGAATTGAGTTACTGGCCGGGGTATACCGCCAACCACCTCGATCTTACCGCTTCATTTACCAATTGGCTATGGAAAGTAAAGGCGGAGAATCAGCGTTGGACCAAACAATATTTCGGTGCAGGCGGGCTTAATGTACCCGGTGTAACTACCATCAGTGGAAAACCAATGGGCGGCTGGATACAATATTCAATGAGCCCGACCACGGCGGCCTGGCTGGCCCAGCATTTTTACTGGCAGTGGAAGTATAGTATGAATAAACAATTTTTGAATGAAAGATGCCGGCCTTATTTTGATGCTGTTGTAAATCATATAACGGGGATCAGCATTACCGACCCTACAACAGGGTTGAAGAAATTTCCCTTAAGTTCGAGCCCGGAGTATAACAATAATAGTATAAAGGCATGGTTCCCCCACTTAACAAACTATGATCTTTCCCTGGTTAAAAATTTATTCCGGGACTATTCCATCGTGTTAAGTAAAGCAACGCGTCGAGATCAACGCAATTTATCCCAGGCCAGTAAAAGCTACCCTTCTCTGGATACCAATCAAACAGGGTTGACAATTGCGCCCGGTCAAACCCTGGACGAATCCCACCGGCATCATGCACACCTGATGGCGATCTATCCATTGCCTTTGTTAAATGCGGATGTTGTGGATGATAAAAGTATCATTGATAAAAGCCTTCGCTGGCTGGAGAAGAAAGGTACAAGGGAATGGTGCGGTTATTCATTTAGCTGGGCCTCCTGTTTGTATTCCCGGGCAAAGGACGGTGATAATGCCGTAAAAATGCTACGGATTTTTGCTGACCATTTTGTTTCCGTAAACAGCTTCCATTTAAACGGCGACCAGCATGGTGGCCACTATTCCAATTTTACTTACCGGCCTTTTACGCTGGAAGGAAATTTCGCTTTTGCCCAGGCTATTCATGAAATGATGATACAAAGCAGTCATGGGTACATCGAAATTTTTCCGGCAATACCTGTTTCCTGGAAAAATGTTTCCTTCAACACATTGAGAACCGAAGGCGCCTTTTTAGTTTCGGCGAAGAAAGAAAACGGAAACATTCTGGAAGTAACGATAACTGCTGAAGCCGGGGGGCTGATGCAGCTGAAACTTCCTTTTAAAACGTTTTATATCGATGGTTACCCAAAGAAATATAAATTGGATGAGCAACTGTTACAGCTTATCATGCAAAGGGGAGAAACCGTACGGGTTAAAAACGGGTTTGAATAGATCTACTGGTGGCGTATAACGGTTCTCCTCTTAACGGATTATTAACCATAGGCGAACTGGTTTAAAGGATTTTTGAGAACCCTGTTAAAAATTAACAAATTTCTACATAAACACGTATTTTTATAATGGAGTATCATTTAGGCAGCACACCCATCTTTCTTAGAACATTGTATAGCCTGATTTTGGTAGAAATATATATAAACTATTGGTACACCATGGAATGGCGACATTTAAATTGCTGAACTAAAAACAGATAAAAAATGTTGGTCGTAATATACAATTAGGGAAGGATGAACCACCGGATAAATATTAACCGGGTGAAGGGCGTCCTGAAATCAATCCCAAAATATTTCCTGGATTTGCAGGTAGCTTTACCTAAATCAAAAGATACCTGGTATGGATTTCGGCCCTGTTCGCCGGAAGGTTTACCTTATATTGGCTACAGCCAAAAAATGAAATTAGATCATACCAGGAGGCCATTCCAATATAAATTATGTTTTAATGATATGGCCATGTTGATTGCTGCAAGCCCCTTTTATTTGGACCCGTCGTCTCATATTTGGGAATATTGTCCCCAAAATGCTACCAGGAAGCATATAAAATGGCTGGCACAGTTTTAGGAACGGACAGGGTATGAAAAGAGTTTTAATTGTAGATGACGAAATTGATATGTGCGCGATGATTAAACTTTTTCTTACGAAAAAAAATTACGAGGTACATACAGCACATACTTTAAGTGACGGGTTTAAAAAAATGAACGCGATTATACCAGACGCTTTATTACTTGATAATAATTTGCCGGATGGGATGGGGTGGAAATTTGCAGAAAATATCCATGAGCAATTTCCCGCCATGAATATTACACTTATCAGCGCTTATCATGCTACGAGAGAGTTTAAGGCAAAACTGGGTGATTCGATTAATGTGCTAGAAAAGCCCATTTCGTTAAAAGATATAGAACAATACCTTTGACGTCCCTACCCATAAAGAAACCTGCATTTTGATGCAGGTTTTTTTTGTGCCTGGATAGATTTAGCATCCGGGGCATATGTGAATTTTTATACTAATTAAACTAACAGGTCGCCATGAACACCCTCTGCCAATTGTTTGCCTGTTACAATTGACGTAACGATCTTTAATATTTGCACCATCTTAGTACTGTTGGTATCCCAGTAGTGGGCTTCATCAGTTTTTACCTTTATAAGGCAGATATCAGGATCATTCTTCCCTTCAGGAAACCATGCCTTAATGATCGGTTTCCATTTTTCTTCAATGGATTTTTGGTCGAGCTCTATACTGGCCCGGCCGCGCAAATCCACGTAACTGTCCTTGGCCGGACTTGCAAATACCAGGTGCACATTACTGTCCTTTTCAATATCCTTAACCTTAGCTGAGTTCTTATTGGTAAAGAACCACACATTGCCATTTACATCCACTTCAATAACCGCCATTGGCCTGGTATTATTAATACCTGCATGGGTATCAGTTAAAAACATACAAGTACCAATATCTTGAAGTAAGGCCTGCAATTTTGAAATAGCTTCTTTACTGTTCAGATTTTTTTCCATAATTCATGTTTTTTTAATTAAGCACATAATAAATCACACTAAGAGATAACCCCTCTTTTGGTGGACCAATATACAGAAAATTTTGTGCCGTTTTAAAAGAAAGCTATGGTAATTTATAGGCTATTCCCTCATGCGGATTGTTCAACACGTTGAAGAATACGGAACATAACCTTAGATAATAGACAGGGAAATTGACGATAAATGCGGGTATGTGTAACAGTTGCGCCACGAATAAGTATGCGGGATGAAACTTGCCGGATGTATACAAAACGGCCGGATCATTATTCGTGCATCACCAAAATGGGCACCTTACTGTGATAAGTAATATTCTTTGTATGGCTCGCGGTAAATAATTTTTCCATAAAAGTTTCATTTCTGCGGATAAGAATGATCAGGTCAATGTCCTTATCTGTGGCGAAAAGATTGATCGCCTCATCTATATCATACAACCGCATAAAATAAAATTCAGGGGTATAATCTTCAAACATCCTGGCCAGGTTCTGCTTTTCCTTTTCATAATTTTCGGTAAGCGAAATATAATGGTTCTTATCTACATTTACGATGTGCAACTGTGCCTTGAATACACCTAAGATATCTTTAATGGGCACAGTGGGCGTTGTCCTGGTGGTGTCTTTAAAATCTGATGTAAGCATTACATTCCGGATATCCCGGAACGCGGATTTTTCCGGCACGATCAAAACCGGGCAAACCTTCGATTCAACCATTTTCAGGGTATTGCTGCCAAAGAATACTTTTGCTATCATGGACTTACCTGTAATCCCCATGATCACCAGGTCTGCTTTGCGGTGACGAACTGCTCTTTCAAGTCCTTTAACAAAGTCATCATCTGAATTTACCATCACTTCCACCGGCATGCTGTGAGTCGACACTACTTCCCTTTTGAGCTCTTCGAGGTTTTCAATAGCTGCAGCTTCTTCCGTTGGTTTTGAAATGCCATGATATAATATCATGCTTACTCCCGGCCGGCCGGAGAATAATTTAGCGGCATAACGGGCAGTGTGTAAAGAAGTGGATGAAAAATCAACCGGCACAATGATGGTATTCATATAACAAGGAATTAATAATAAAAAAAGATTTCATAAAGATAATCAAAAATGTTACGAACCCTGAATAATGCTGCGTATTAAAAATATCAAAAAACGCGATCGGTTTATCATATCAGCAATGCCTCCCCGGGCACAGCCACTATTTTTATTACGCACAAAAAACCTCGATGGTATATACGCCGCTGTTGTTTTTTAAAATTTTATTACTGTAAAAGCCAAAGGGCTGAGGTATATCTTCCAGTAAATAAAAAAACTGGCAATTCCTGCTTAAGGCCTCAAATACCAATGTAAAACGGATGAATTTATTTTCAATAAAATGGTAGGTCCATTCGGGCATGATTGATATATTAAAGTTTTTGATGAGTTTGCACCGCCGCCCCTTATTTTCCTCCAGATAAGTGCTTGGCCAGATACGAACACCTGCTGCTTCGCCGGTAAAATAACGGCAATGAACAATCGTGCACTCTTCGGTTTGTTCGGCCAGCAGTTCTTTAACGGCATCGTCAATTTCTACCTGTGGTTTTGCTATAGTTATAAGGCTCATGAATAAATTTTTATAAAATATATCAATACAAAATCATCAATCCATCCAGCATATTATTCATCGTTCTTGGGCAGGATCCTTTCTGGTAATTGTTTCCGGGCATTCTCACCAATCTTTTTTAATTCTTCTATTTTATCAATAATATTTCCTCTACCCATACCGATTTGCCTGAATGCACTATCGTATGCTTGCTGCGCATCCTGTAATTTTTTACCCACCTGTTCAAGATTTTCTATGAAGCCGGCGAATTTATCATACAATCCCCCTGCTTTATCGGCTATCTCGATCGCGTGCTGGTTTTGTTGCTGTATCCGCCACAGGTCGGCGATGATCTTTAATACGGCCAGCAGGTTAGTGGCACTCACCATCATGATCCTTTTATCGTATGCGTATTTCCACAAATGCAGGTCTGATTTTACGGCTTCCAGGAATGCCGGTTCGATAGGAATAAACAACAGCACATAATCGAGGGCTTTGGCATAATGTGGATAGTTTTTCCTGCTGAGCGCTTCTATATGATTGCGAAGGGAGTGAATGTGTTCTTTGAGGAACTGTCGCTGGGCCGTTACATTTTCTTCTGACACATATTGTTCCCAGGCAACGAGTGAAACTTTGGAATCGATAATGATCTTTCGCTGATCCGGATAAATGACCGTGATATCCGGCTGAAGCCCTTTTCCATTTTCATCTTTTATGATATTGCCCGCATTGTCGCGGATAAATTCCTGCACCAGGTATTCCCTTCCTTTTGTAAGACCACTATAGTCTAAAATACTTTCCAATATCAATTCACCCCAATTGCCCTGTTGCTTGTTATTGCCTTTTAAAGCAGCGGTAAGGTTATTTGCCTCCTGGCTTACCTGCTGGCTCATTTCAATCAACCGCTGCACTTCTTTACCCAATGTAAATCGCTCTTTGCTTTCTTTATCATAAGTATCATCTACTTTCTTCTTGAAGTCCACCAGTTCATTTTTTAGCGGGTCAAGAATCGCTTTCATTTTTTCTTCGTTTACCTGTGTGAACTTCGCCGTCTTCTCTTCAAGAATACCCTGCGCCAGGTTGCGGAACTCAAAGCGGAATTTTTCTCCAATCATTTCAATTTCCTTTTTCTGCTCTGTTAATTTATCGTGTGCGGTTTTCAGTTGCGTTTCCTGTATTACAAATTGTTTTTGCACCACCAGGTGCTCCTGCTGCAACTGGTGATACAGGTCAGCTTCCTGCAGTAAGAATTTATTTGTTCCTTCAGCCTGCATCGCGCGGCTCAGGAGGCCTTCCCTGTCTTTTAACTGTTGCAGCTTTTCCTGTTGTAATTGCTGAACCGCCTGTTGCTCCCGTCGCAATTGGTCATGCAGGGACAATGATTGCTCCAGTATCTCTACATTAAAAGCGACTAAAGGCCAATAATTAGCCCGGCAGCAAAGATAACACTGGTATCCATGGTAAAATTTTAAATTTTCAGGTGCTGGGGTATTTGATATCCTCTTTCGAAAGTAACTATTTCTTAATACATTGTTCTGCGGTTCTCAACACCTGATCTAATATTATTACTTTACAATTGAACCGAAAACCGCCTCGTGCACATTCTATAAAGCGGTCGTTCTTATTTTATTTCCCTTGTAGGAAAAAAGCTACAAGGTTGCTGCTGTAAACAGATTCCATAATTTACATTACCTGTGAATATCGCTTATAAACCATGATGGCATGAAACGCTTTACCCGTACATAGCCTTAGCAATCGTATTGCCCGTAAACATATTAATAATGAAACAGGCATGGAGCTTTACCACCAGGGTTACATTTTTTTTTAATATTATCACGGGTAATAAACCATGGCTTTTTACGTTACATTTACCAGCTAAGCCCGCGGAATAAAATCCCACATCAATAAATTACCCTATACATATATGAAAGGATCTTTTTTATTTATTATTTTATTATCAGTCTGTGCCTTTCAGTTAAAAGCCCAAAGAGAATTGTTAAACCCCCTGGTTGACAGTAAAATTGTAATTGAAAAAGGCGTAGCGTTGCATGACGCTGGAAAATTTAAAGAGGCAATCGCAACTTATTTAAAAGTGCCGCCCAGCGATACCGCTTATTCCAGTGTGCTGCATGAACTGATGCTGAGCTATTACCACGATAGCAATTTTGTGGAGGCCGAAAGGTATGCTCATATTGCGATGTCGCTTTATCCTCACAATAATACCCAATGGTATGGCTTCCTCGCAGATGTGTATGATGACACGAAGCGCTCTGCCCTTGCTTTAAAAGCTTATGATACGATCCTTACCCAAAATCCTCATAGCTATCTTGCGTATTTTAATAAAGGCATATCTCTCTTCCGGCAGGAAAGGTATGAGAGCAACGCTCGATTTGCAACCTGTATTATTATAAATCTTATTATACTGGCCCATTATCTAAGGCAATTGGCTTTGTTAAAGGAACCTGGTACAGGCGATGCTTAACTTCTCCACCAACCTCCTTATTACTCCTGATAACAGGTACCACAAGAGTGCCATTATTTTTTTGGTTACTACGCGAAAAATACTACCACTGATACGCAGGTATAAACCCGGCAAGGAAGATAATTTTGATGAAATACAGGAGATACTGGTCAGTAAGGCTGCACTGGATAATAAATATAAGCTAAAAGCAGACCTTGAAGACCAGGTCGTCCGCCAGATGCAGGTGGTAATGGAAAAACTGGAATACAATGCTGGCGACAAAGGCTTCTGGATGCAGTATTATGTTCCCTTGTTTAAAAACTTATGGGATAACGGGCATTTTGAACCATTGGTGTTCACCATGTTCAGCGAACTTGATGTGAAAAAAATAAAGGATTATGCAAAAAAAGAAAAAAAGAAAATAGAAGGCTTTAGTACTGTTGCCGGGGCTTATCTTACCGATTTACGCGAAAGCCAGGAACTGGTTTTTGGCAAAAGGATAAATTCACCCGTTAAGTATTATATAAAAAATTCCGTTGTAAACGGTAAGGGCCCTTATGGAAAAAATAAGAAAAATGAAGCCGTGGTTACCGGGCCCTGGGAATTCTATTATGACAATGGGAAGTTAAAATCCAAAGGTAATTTTGACAGTGAAGGTATGCGGATCGGCGAGTGGCGGTATTACCATGATAACGGCCTTTTAAAAGAAATTTCCAATTATTCAAATGACCAGGCAAATGGAAGGAGCCAGGTTTGGTACGACAACGGCCTGCTTTCAACAAGCACCACTTACACCGATGATAAACTAAACGGCGCCGACACCAATTACTTTTACAATGGTATGTTATTATCGCTCATTAATTATAAAGCGGATAAAAAGGACGGGGTATCCAGGTATTATAATATTGATGGGTATTTAAGAACAGTTACCAATTACTTCAACAACGAGCAGGAAGGGGAAGAAACCGTTTATCACTCCAATGGTAAAACAGCCTCTGTTGCGAAGTATGCAAAAGATGCGCCGGTGGGGGAATACAAGGAATATTATGACAATGGAAAATTAAAGATAGCTGGTAATTATACTGAAGGGAAGAAAACGGGGGTATGGAAAAATTATTTTGAAAGCGGATCCACGGAGCAAATTGAAAATTATACCAAGGGCGAACTGGATGGCGAACGGCTAACATATTATTCCAATGGCAAAACAGCTTCAAGGAGATCATATAAAAAAGGGGAGATAGATGGTAAAAAAGAAGATTTTGATGACGATGGTATTGTGTTTAGCGAAAGTATATTTGAAAAGGGGAGGCTGAGAGATATTAAATTTTTTGATAAGAAAGGCGGTGTGATAAGTAGTACCTCCAGCCGGAAGGGCAATGCGGATATTTCCTTTTACGGGCCTGATGGGTCAAAGCAGAGCCAGGGTTATTATACCGCTGACGGTTTCGCGGAAGGAAAATTTACCGAGTATTTCAGGAACGGTGAGATGTCTGCGGATGGTTGGTATAAGAACGGTGTGCCGGATGGTAAAAAAACTTTATACTATGCTAATAAAAAACTGAAACAGGAAGGCAACTATACTGCTGACAAGGCCAATGGATATTTTACCGATTATTATAACAACGGCCAGGTATCGGAAGAGGGCTGGTATGTAGATGGGCTGCGCCAGGGAACGTTTATTTACTATGATCTGCTGGGCAACCTGGCCAGTAAACTTTATTACCTGAATGACAAGGTTCATGGTATATCAGAATATTATACTCCCGGTGGCAAAATTGAATACAGGCAGTATTTTGATAACGGCTGGTTCACAAGAATAGAGCAGTTTGACAGCACTGGTAAACTGCTCGAAGACCTTGTACTGGCAAAGGGCGCAGGCAACCTGCAATTCAGGCATTTTAATGGTAAGCCCTATTTCGAAAGTCATTATAAAAATTACAAGTTAAATGGTGCCTATATCGTTACCAATAGTGATGGAACCAGGGCGAGTGCATACTATTATAAAAACGGAGCGCTGGATAGTAATTATATTGCCTGGCACCCCAACGGTAAAATCCAAATTGAAGGAAAATATGAGCAGGGAATTAAAACAGGAACCTGGAAATATTATTATTACGACGGCCAGTTATATGAAACCGAAATCTATTCTGATGGAAAATTAGAGGGTTTAGATGTACAATACGATGAGCTGGGAAATAAGGATAAAGAGTTCTTGTATAAGAACGGTGAACTGGAAGGAGAAATGAAAATATACGGCGACAACGGTCAGCTTATACTGATCTTTTATTACAGGCAGGACGATTTACTGGGCTATAGTTACTACGACAAAACGGGCAAGCCGGTGCCGATGATCCCGCTGCCAAAAAGTGCCGGAACAGTGGATACCTACTATAAGAATGGAGTCAAAAGCGCTCATATGGTTTATGATGAGGGTGTAGTTGTGGGTGACCGTGTGCTTTATTTAACCAGTGGCAAGGAACAGGTGGTTAGCAACAGGATCAACGGCCTTGAGAACGGGAATAAAAAGATATATTACCCCAGCGGGAAACTAATGCTGGATGAAAATTATTATTATGGCCAGCGCAATGGCTCCTTCAAATACTATAATGAAAATGGAACGCTCATCTACGACCTGAACTACTACCTGGGCAGTTTGCATGGAGACTCCAGATATTATGCGGGGGGTAAAATTACTCAAACCTATTTTTATCATTACGGGGTAATGGAGGCAAAAAAATAAACGAAATATGAAAGCTATTTTCTTACCTGTTTTTTTATTGCTCATACTCGCCATACCTGGTGCTGCGATTGCGCAAACGGTTGAACAAATGCAGCAACTCTTCCCCGATAAGCTGGCGGTGTTTTCAAATATCACGAGGTCTGTGGAGATCGCGTTTAATAAAGGCGTTCCTTATGCGGAAGCCAATGAAGTGTCGGAAATGATGATCCTGGATGATAATGCGAATGGCATGTTCAATAAAGATAAAGTTTACTACAGTACTTTTAATGAACTGAAAAAAGTAGAGGCCTACACGCTTGTTCCGGAAGGGAGCAGTACAAAAAAAATAAAAGTAACAGATTTTAAAACTCAGTCATCTCCCGGCCAGGGCGTATTTTATGATGATGCGAAAGAAACTTCGTTCGATTACCCCCGTATGATGAAGGGTAGCATCTCGCATGTTGAAACAGATCATTACAACAAGGACATTCGTTTTTTATCGAGTTTTTATTTCAGTAACTATCTCCCCGTGCACAATGCTACCTATAGTATTACCTATCCTGCTGATGTCGATATCCGTTACATTATCAAGAACGATGATCAGAAAGCCGTAAGGGTAAAAGAAACTGTAAAGGGCAAAAAAAGAAAACTGGAATTTACTGCAAGTGATATAAAAAATTATGAACATTTTGGTAATGGCACTTCTATTTCTTATTACGCATTGCATGTAATTGTGTATGTGGCCAGCTATCACAATGGTGTTGAAAACGTTCCTGTTTTTAGTTCGCTGGACGGGCTGTATAAATGGAATGCAGGTTTTTTGACCAATATTAATTCAGTGAAGGATGATAACCTGAGAAAGATCGCGGATAGCCTGTGCCTTAATAAAAAAACAGATCGTGACAAAGCGCAGGCTATTTATTACTGGGTGCAAAACCATGTAAAGTATGTTGCTTTTGAAGAGGGGCTGGAAGGATTTATTCCCCGGCAGGCAGCCGATGTGTGCTCCAAAAGATACGGCGATTGCAAGGATATGGCGAGTATCCTCACGGAAATGCTCAGGATCAGCGGGCTGAACGCTTCCTTTACCTGGATCGGCACCCGGAGCATACCATATACTTATACAGAAGTACCGTTGCCACTAACGGATAACCATATGATCAGCGCTGTCAATATCGACAAGTCGTGGATATTTTTGGATGCTACAGACCCCAATTGTATTTTTGGTATGCCCACAAGCGGTATCCAGGGGAAGGAGGCACTGATCAGTATCAGCCCGGAAAAATATGAACTGGTAAAGGTACCCGTGGTTTCTGCGATTGCATCTGTAATTACCGACAGTACTTTTTTGACCATCAGCAATAATACCCTGCTGGGAAATTGTTCAGTAGATTATTCCGGTTATTTCGGGGCCGATCTGTACAACAATCTTTCTTTTAATAAGGGCGAGGATGAAAGGGTTTATGCACGGAGGCGCATGGCTAAGGGCAGCAATAAATTTATCATGAAGGATTACGATATCCGGCTCGGGGATCCGCTAAATAAAGCCGCCAATATTTCCTCCACTTTCGAAATTCCGGATTATGTGAAATCTATCGGCGGGGAATTCTATATTAATCTCAACCTTGAAAAGCTGATCAGCAACATACCCATCGATACCATCAAAAGAAGGATTTCCATCGAGAATGATTACCTCTATACGATAAACCAGGTGCATACGCTGGCGATTCCTGCCGGCTATGTTTCGGATTATGTGCCTAAAAATACGGCGATTTCCAATGATGTGCTTGACCTCTCGATCGATTATAAACAGGCCGATGGCGAGATCCGCGCCACACAAAAACTGGTGATGAAAAAGCTGTACATACAGCCGGAGGATTTTGCCATGTGGAACAAGGTGGTAGCTGTCATTTCACCAGCTTACAAGGAACAGGTTGTTTTGAAAAAGAAGTAGATCAATTGTTCCTTTCCATCCTTCAATGTTTACTCGCACTTAAATAAAGTTAAATAACTTATATGAAGAAAAAATTTGCACTATGGGCAACAACTGCCATTTTATTTATGCTGCCAGGCATGGCACAGGTAGATGGTTTGTATTCCGAAATACAGCCCTGGGCTGAGTCGCCTGTATTGCATCCCTTGCCCGCTGCTTTTAAGGGACAGAGCGCAGTGTACCTGTTAGACAGCCGGACATTCCATTACAAATTTGAAGGTAAAAACCTGGTGCAGTTCAATTATGTATACCGCCTGATAAAAGTGGAAGATGATAAGGGGATTGAAATGTTTAACAAGATATACCTGCCCATGGCAAACAATGCTGAAACCTATGATATAAAAGCAAGGGTAATTACCGCTGCTGGCAAAGTCATAAATGTGCCGGCTGGTAAAATAAAGGAAGAAGAAGAAGAAGGGCGGCGGTATAAGTTATTCGCGATGGAAGGTATCGACAAAGGCGCCGAGATAGAATATAGTTACATGGTAAAAAAAGAACCCACATTTTTTGGCAGCGAGATCTTTCAAAGCAAGGCAGTTCCGTACCAGCAGGTAAAATTGTTAATCATCACCCCTCAGCACCTGCTGTTTGATGCCAGAGGATTTAATGGCTTTACGGTTTTAAAAGACAGCGTTATTGGCGAAGAAAGGTTCATACCCGGTCATTCTGAAAATATTAAGGAACTGGAAGATGAAAAGTATGGTTTGCGTGATCCTTATCTTCAAAGAGCTGATTTCAAACTTAGTTATAACCTTAGCACAAACAGCGATGTGGAACTGTATACCTGGAAAGAGCTTGCACGAAAGGCATATTCCAACATCAGCACCTTTAGTGAAAAGGAAAAAAAGGCCATCGCCAAATTTATTGACGGCGCTAAATTACCCATTGATGCAACCGAAGAGAAAACCATCATGCTGCTTGAGGATTATATGAAAACAAGGATCAATGTAGATGAAAAATTAGTAAGGGAAGATGCCGGCAACATAGAGTCGATCATTAAGAATGGTAATACTAACAATTTTGGAGCGATACGCTTTTTGTCTCCATGCTCGAAAATAAGAATATTAAGTACCAGCCTGTATTCCCCTCTATTCGTGACCAGTTGCCGCTTGATGAAGAACTAGCCAACTGGAACAGGGTAGATGAAACACTATCTATTTTACGGTACAGGTAAATTGGTTCAACCCACTGCAGCAATATACCGTTACCCGTTTGTGGAAGCATACTGGGCCGGTACAAGGGGCTTATTTTTAAAGGCACCACTATTGGCGAGGTAAAAACAGCGGTAGGTAAATTTGATGATATCCGATTGAGCCTTTTGAACAGAACGCCCAAAATATGGAAGTGCATGCAAGGTTAGACGAGACCGGCGATTCATTGATCATTGAAAGCAAGCAAATATTAAAAGGGTACCCGGCAATATCATACCGCCCGATCTGGACTATCTTGCCAAAGATAAACAGCAGGAAACGGTAAAGAGATCATCCAGGGTGTGGCAAAAAGTGAAAATATTCAGAATATAAAAACAGAGAATACGAACCTTACCGACACCTGGGATAACAAAGCCCTTATTATAAGCGGCACCATTCATACAGCAGAACTGCTCGAAAGGGCTGGCAATAAGTTATTATTTAAATTAGGAGAACTGATTGGCACCCAGGTACAGATGTACCAGGAAAAGCCGCGACAACTTCCTGCGGAGATGCCATTTGCCCATTTGCAGGAGCGGAAAATTACATTTGACATACCACCGGGTTATGACATAAAAAACCTGGATGATATTAAGATCGACGTACAGTATAAAAAAGACAATGTGGTAGTAATGGGATTTGTGAGCTCCTATAAAGTGGTGGGTAATGTCCTGGAAGTAAATGTGGTTGAAACATATCGCCATCTTAAGTATCCTTTAACCGAATTTGAAACATTCCGGAAGGTGATCAACTCATCGGCGGATTTTAATAAGATCGTATTGGTACTGGAGAAAAAAAGGTAGTTGTTGCAGAAAAATATCCCCGAGGTAAATTATACAGGGCCCGTTCATGTTGAGCGGGCTCTGCGCATTTTGAGACCTCGCAGGTTTACAAAAAACCGGGATCCGGAGATAAGATCAAATCGTGTATTTTCATATTCCCGGTATGCACTGGTTGGGGAAAGCCTGCTAATGAATAAATTTATATCATGTCAAAATATTTTCTTCTGGTAATAATGCTTGGGGGCAGTATGCTATCAGGCGCTCAAATCGGATCATCCATTACTGATAATTATTACCCATTGTTAAGAAACGCCTTCGTTGAAACGAATGCTTATCAAACCGTATCGTTTGTTGAACAGCGCTGGCGTATTGCGGGCAATACCGGGTTTAATGAAAGTATCTTTTATCTTGAAAAAATATTGCAACATGCAGGCTATAGAAAAGAAATAAAAGACGAAAAAGAAGCTGCGCTTACCTATCGCATTGAATCCAGGAAAATGAAGAAACCCACATGGGAGCCCCTCAGGGCAAGCCTTGCCATCGAAGGTGAAACACAGCCCTTATTGCAGTTTGCTACCAATAAAAACATGCTGGCAATAAATTCGGCTTCCACACTTGCTGCGGGTGAAACAGCCGAAGTTGTGTATGTTGGTAAAGGAACGCTGAAAGATCTTGAAGGTAAAAATGTAAAAGGAAAAATAGTATTTGGTGAAAACAATGCGGGGCGGCTTTATAACCATGCGATACAAGCGGGCGCGGTTGGTGTATTGGCGTATTCCGTTCCTGTTTACAACCAACCGGAAAAATATATCAATTCAATACAGTTCCAGCAAATTGAATACAGCGATTCTATAAAGCAAAAATGGTGTATCATGTTATCCTATTCGGCCAAAGAAAAATTGCTGGCTGCACTGGCAAAAGGTACCCTGAGAGTACATGTAGCAATTGCTGCACGAATATACCGGGCCGATGAGCTTACCATAGTAGCTAACGCGCGCGGAACCATAATACCCAATGAGCGGTTTGTTTTCAGTGCCCACGTGCAGGAACCCGGTGCCAATGATAATGCTACCGGTGTAGGAACGCTGGCGGAGATGGCAAGGGTAACCGCTCAATTGATACAACAACAAAAATTTTCGCCGCAACGGACCATCACATTTTTATGGGGCGACGAGATCATTTCCACGGGCCGGTATATTAATGAAGATACCGGGAGGGCAAAAAGGGATCCGGTGGGGGCTCAGTCTTGATATGGTTGGAGAAGATGTAAAAAAACCGGCGGAAGTTTCCTGGTAGAAAAAATGCCTGACCCTTCCGCCGTCTGGACAAGAGGAAATGAAGAGCATACGGAATGGGGAGGAGAGGTGTTAAAGGAAGCTGATATGTTCCCGCATTATTTCAACGACTTTTTATTGAACCGGTGCCGGCAGCAGGCAAAGCATAACGGCTGGGTTGTGAATAGCAATCCATATGAAGGGGGAAGCGATCACACACCTTTCCTGGAAGCAAAGATACCAGGTGTATTGATGTGGCATTTCACAGATATTTTTTATCACACAGATGCAGACAGGCTGGATATGGTTTCCGCAACGGAGATGAAAAATGTAGGCGTGAGTGCGCTCGCAGCAGCATTCACGCTGGCTTCAGCAAATGAAGCAACCACTTTACAACTGGTTAATGAAATTACTGGTAACGCGTTGGAGAGGTTGCAAAACGAATATGAATTAAGCAAGGCCGCCATACAAAAAGGTGCCCCCTTTCAAAAAGAACAACACATTATAACGGTATGGGCGAAATGGTATACAGAAGCAATTGGCAAAATGACTGATATCAATATTAGCGGAACAACCGCGGTAGTACGAGCACAAATAGAAAATTCACAGAAAAGCGTTTTGCAGAAAAAGGACGCACTGGTTAAATTATTAGAAAGGGATAAATAAAAAATATTAAGGGAGATGGCGTGTTTAAACCGTATTTATTTTCCGCAATTGGTAATACGATCACACGCTAAAATGGATAGCTTAACCCTATGGTAAAATTAAAATTTTCATAACGCCATATCCGGTTTTTCTCAGCTCTTCTTAATAAATTATTATAGGTGATGTCGGGGAATTGCCATCCATCATTTGTGGTTATATCCGGGCGTTTAAAGCGAAAACCCAGGTCGAAGCGCAGCAGGAAATAATTAAAATCAAAGCGAAAGCCCGTTCCCGCTGTGACCCCTAACTGTTGGTAAAGCCTGCTAAAATTAAATTGTAAACTATCAGTGCCGACGCTGCCACTGGTGTTTTTAAAGTTCCATACATTACCGGCATCAATAAATAGCGCGCCTTTCAGTACAAGGGAATTGGGGATGATCTGCACAAGGTTATAACGGTATTCACCATTGATCTCGAGCCGTACATCACCTGTCCGGTCATTCAATGCCAGGGAATTGTAGGGAGCCAGCGGCTTTGCCCCCGGCCCAATACCCCTTATCGGCCAGCCCCTCATACTATTTGCGCCGCCGGCAAAATATTGCTTAAAAAATGGAAGAGAAGAATCACCCTTCCCAATCGGGATACCGACGCCGGCAAATACCCTGAATATCCTGGATGATTTTTGTTTTTCTACGATAAACGTATATTCTGCATCTGTTTTAATAAATTTCCGAAGCTCTTTTTTAAACAGTCCGAGTCCGCCGAACAATAAGCCCGACTCTTCAATATTCCACCTGAAAGTGCGCTGGTGGTTTAAGTGTCTTGGGTTAATATACGTTGAGGTATAACCATAATTGAGAAAACCGATTACCAGGGCCGTATTGAATGAATATCTCAGGTATGGGTTTAATTCAAGGGTTCTTATAAAACTGTCAGATTGATTATAGAGATAAGAGTATTCAATATTAAGAAACTTAAAAACGTTTTTCCTGTTGGGATGCTTTGTCCTGGTAAACTCATTACCAAAGGCGGCGCTGGCCGATAATTGTTTGAAAAGATTAAGGCGATTGGAATAGGCGGGTACCACATTGATAAAAGTCTGTTGCGATTCATAATACGCGGCACTATCCAGACGGGCTAAACGCGGTACCCCGGAATTTGTTTGCCTTCTTGATTGTCTCCGGTTTGGATAGATCCATTTTATAGGCCCTAATAACCTGGGGATAGAGATCGTATTTGTATAACTCAGTTCCTGGGAATTCAGTTTCCTGGCTGAACCCTGTTGCCCGTTTAGATTCAATTCAATACCAGCCCTTAAAGAGTGGGTCATTTTAGTGCCGGTTTGGGAAACATTCCTGTTTTGCAAAGAAAAATTGGTAGACAACCCCAACAAGTTGCCTGCATTGGCGATGGTGGGATTATTGGTGTTGCTGTTTGCCGAATAACTTGCTTCTATGTTCGCTTCAAATCCATATTTTTTTGCAGGCACAAGCTGAACGGTCATATTAATCTTGCCGGAGCTGTCCTTAACTTCATCGATTTGTATATTTGTATTTTGCCACACGCCGGACTTGGAAAAATTACTGATGGTTTTTGTATAATTTTCCTGGCTGTACACCTGGCCTTTTCTTACTGCCATGTTCCTTACAAGGAAGCCGTTCCTGATAAATTTTTTATGGTACCGGATCAAGTATCCCCTTGCCGTATCTTCGTGGTATGGGGCATTGTTAGCGAGATTGGCTGCAGTGAAGTCAGGATAAATTACAATTGAATTGATATAGTATTTTTTTAACCTCAGCGAATCCGCGAGCGGGTTTAATACTACTGCTAGTTTAATGGTGGGTTTATCCCGTTGCTGGTTGGCTTCTTCCAGCAATTGTAGATTTTCAAAAGGGTCATCTGATATATTTGTAAGTGCTGCAATAGTTGTATCGCCTCTTATCTTCAGGTCGTCGGATGTTAATTTAAAGTACCCATTATTCCGGTATAAGATTACAAGTCGGCTGATTTCGCCCAGAATATCGGCCCTGGTAACAGCGTTCCCTTCAACCAGTAAGGATTGTGCTCTTGCTTCCATTGCCAATTGCTGTAGCTCAGGTTTTTTTATTAAAAGGCTGATCGTATCGATCAATGTTGGATTACCGGCTTGCACAGTATAATTGATTGTTACAGGTTGTTTTTCGCCGTTAAAGGTTGTATCTGCCTTGAAAATTACGGATGCACCATAATAACCCTGGTGAAGCATCAGACCCTTCATATTCCTTGCAGAGACTGCTGCATAACCACTATCGTATGCCGGTGGTTGTTTTGTAATGTGAAGTAAAAAAAGATAGTCCTTGGTATTTACTTTTGCACTATCATCTAATTGGCCATATAATTTCTGCTTTAACGAATTTCTTTGATCTTTGGTGAAGCGGCCGCCCTTAATTTCGATGGTGTTGTTAAATACAAACGGTTTGTTTTTTTGATATTTCAGGGGAATTGTGCAGGAAGAAAGTACCAATGCGCAGAAAAATAACTTTTTCAACCAATCCAACATATAAGTTATTTCAGGCACACTAAACAATATAAATTTATTAAGAAATCAATGTTAAGCAAATCATATACCAAATATATCCAAAGTTTACACCACAAAAAATTCAGGGATTTGCACCATGTATTTCTTGCCGAAGGTAGTAAAGTAGTCATGGAGTTGCTGAATTCCGAAAAAATTGTTTGCGAACATATTTTGGCAAAACCAATATGGCTAAAGGAAAATGAGGGGCAAATAAGAAAATACTTTAAAGGCACGATTGAAGTAATTGAAGATTTCGAACTGGAAAGAATATCAGCCCTTACTACGCCTGGCCACGTTGTAGGAGTTTTTAAAAAACGCGACGAAGGTGTTATTGAGGTGCAGGGTAAAATAACACTTGTACTGGATGGCATTCAGGATCCGGGTAATCTTGGCACCATGATCCGCATCGCTGACTGGTTTGGAATATCCGCTGTTATCTGTTCTGAGAACTGTGCCGACTTGTACAACCCAAAAGTTGTGCAGAGTACCATGGGCAGTATCGGAAGGGTAGAAGTACGCTATACCAACCTCGTTGAATGGTTAAATAAAAATAAAGGGATAAGGATTTATGCAGCTGCACTTGAGGGAATAAATCTGTATGGTTTAAAAGGGTTGCAGGAAGGAATTATAATTATAGGGAATGAATCAAGGGGTATCAGTGAAGAGATATTCCGGATGGCGAATGAAAAAATAACAATTCCGAAAACCGGTTATGCCGAATCATTAAATGCGGCCGTAGCCGCGGGGATCATTATATCTCATCTTACATCACCTCTTTCCCTCTCCATAGGAGCGGGTACGTGACCCTGCGAATGGAGAGTAATTAAAAACTGGTGTGGCCGCATATCCTATACTTCCCTAATACGTTCATTGCATTCGCCTGGTAATTTTTTAACGAGTAGTTTGAAACAAACAAAGGTTTGTTAAATATTTGCAACTACTATCGGAACTGTATCGCTTTCACGGGCTGTATCTTTTTCACCAGTATTGTTGGTATAATCAGCGTTGCAAAACAGGTACACAAGGTGACCAGGTCCACAAGAACTACCTGCCACCATACGATATCCGCGTGTGCCGCTTTCATGTAGTAAGCTTCTTCGTCTAATTTAACAAACCCGGTTTTTTCCTGTAACCAGCAAATTCCCAGGCCCAGGATCGTACCTAAAAGAATTCCAACGATTGCAATCAGGGCTGTGTTGTATAAGAATATTTTTTGTACATCCCAGTCACTGGCTCCGATCGCCTTTAAGATTCCTGTCATTTTCGTTCGTTCAAGCACAATGATCAGCAGGCAGGTTACAAGGTTTACCACGGCTACGATCATCATTATGCCAATCAGTATTAGTTTGATATCATTTTGCAGGCCAGCCAGTCAAATATGTTTGGATAGATATCTGATCGTTTGTTCCATCCTTGTGGTGTTTCATTTTTATTAGTTGAGCAATGGAATCCGTTTCTGTATAATCTTTTAAAAATATTTCATACCCGCCAATCTCTCCGGGAGCCCAGTCATTCATTCTCCTGATCAGGTTAATATCGCGGATGCCGAACTGTTTGTCGTATTCATCGATGGAAGTTTTAAAGATGCCGGCGACCTTTAATCTTCTAGGGCGTTTTGTGCCATTCTCCTGTATAAAAAAGGAAAGCAGGGAATCGTTCAATTTAATGTTGAGCTGGTTGGCTGTATAAGATGAAATATTTATTTCCCTGCTGTACCCGCTATCGGTAAACGAAACCCATTTACCCGCTGTTAAAAACGGGTCCAATCTCGAATAGTCGAATGATGAATCTATACCTTTTACAAGTATACTTTCTATATCAGTTCCATAAGTAAGGATGACTGATTTGGTAGCATAGCGCTCGATGGTTTTTACGCCTGGGATCTGCCGGATAATATTTTCAACAGTATCATTTCTTGATATTGGATACTCTTCAGCAATGCTCACCCTTCTTTCAATATCCTGCTGCACCCTGATATGTCCCCAAAAACTGAACACCTTATTGCTGACCACCTGCTGAAAACCATTTACAAAACTCAAGGCTACGATCATTACAGCTACGCTCATAGCTGTAGCCCCAATTGCCAGCCGGATGATAAAACGTGAAAAAGTATTTTGCCGGTTAAAAGCAATCCTCTTTGCAATAAAAGCTGAAATATTCAATCGGCATAATTTTAGTATCTTTCAAAAGTAAATATTTTAATTACTACATGCATCTTTTTAAAACATTCCGTATACTCGCGATTTCATTACTGCTGGTACAATCACTTAAGTCACAAAAAAATCCGCAAGGCGTTTTTAAAAATAATATCAAGGCTGTGCGCTTTCATATCTACGGCGACCAACAGGCATTACCAGTTTATAAACTAAATAGCGGCGACCGGTTAGAACTTCATTTTGATGATATGGTAGCCAATGTTAAAAGTTATTATTATACTTACCAGTTATGCAATTTCAACTGGCAACCAATTCCGTTAAGCCAGTTTGATTATATAAAAGGGTTTACACAAACACGGATCACTAATTACAGGTTTTCATCGATTGCCTACACTCGGTATACCCATTACCAGGCCATATTGCCGGAGGCTAATTCCGTCCCTACCCGTAGTGGCAATTATTTGTTAAAAGTTTTTTTAGATGGCGATACTTCCAAGCTGGCATTTACAAGATCAATGCTCGTGCTCAATACAAAGTCGTCTGTGGCAGCACAATTTGTTCAGCCATTTACGCCGCAATATTTTAAAACGCACCAGCGGATAAAGTTTACCGTTAGTCTTGAAGGATTGAATGCTTTCAATGCGAGCCAGCAGGTTAAAGTGATGGTGCTTCAAAATAACCGGTGGGATAATGCACAAGGTAGCGTACCCCCCACTTTTGTAAGGGGAAATATATTGGAATACAATACCGAAAACAGTTTTGTTTTCCCGGGAGGTAAGGAATGGCGGTGGCTTGACCTGAGGAGCTTCCGACTGCAAAGTGAGCGGGTGGAGCGCGCCGATTATCTCAAAGATGCCACCAGCATCTTTGTAAAGCCCGATATAGACCTTACAAACCAGCGATATATATATTACCAGGACCTCAACGGAATGTACCAGGTTACTACATATGAAACGATAAATCCATATTGGCAGGGCGATTACGCATCAGTTCAATTTAACTATGTTACTCCAGACAGGGCCGGGTATCCCGATAAGGACATCTACCTCCTCGGACAGTTAACGGATTATAAATTGAATGATGCTTCCAGGTTAAAATTCAATTCCGAAAAAGGGCTTTATGAAGGAACACAATTTTTGAAACAGGGTTATTACAATTATGGTTATATGCTGGTAGACAAAAATGACCCATCTAAAAAAGTAGAGCTTGAAGGCAATTACTGGGAGACTGAAAACACGTACACAATCCTTGTTTATTATAAATCATTTACGGACCAGTCGGACCAGCTTATTGGTGTAGGTAAACTGATAACAAGGACAGACAGGCCGGGGATTTCTTTTTAGTTCAGGTAAATAAAAACATTTTTATTGATGGATTTAATTTCGCTCCCTTATATTTGCACCGGCAAGTCTTATACGGCCAGCTCCTGTTGAACTCCCCCAGGACCGGAAGGTAGCAAGGGTAGATGGTTGAGCGGTGCGATGTAAGTAACTTGCCATTTTTTATGCCCGCTACTTTCCCCTTAAATTAATAGATTATTATACGGCCTTTTTAATTTGATTTTCTTTTCCGGTCAGTTAAGATCTCTTCAGCGGTTTTCAGCTTTTCATTATCCGGCTTTTTCTTGACATAAATATCAAATTGTTTAAAAACGGCAGGACTCTTTTTTAGAACTACTTTAACAGTTACTTTTTCATATTTAAAATCCTGATCGATCCATAAACAGTTCCCGATAAATTTTCCCGCCGATGCAGAAAAAGCCAGGTCACTGCTGTCTAAAGGTAAATACCTGCCATTGGACAATAAGCCATCGATATTGATATAATTTAAAGTGCCTTTTTTCAGGCTGTCCGTATATAGATTTACATAGATACTATCAATCTTTTGAGCCTCGGCGGCACGAACGCTAACTGCAAGTACGAAAAGTAAAAAATATTTCAAATGAATGTTTTGGTAAGGAGTTGAAAATATTGTGCCAAAGCAACTTTGACTTTAAGCCTTAAATCCATTTGATTATAGAGTAGGGCTTTTTATTATCATTAATTTTTCCCTGGTCATTTCACGCATTGTATAAGGTATGCCTCCCATCCCGATACCTGAAACATCCCTGCCGCCAAACGGCATCCAGTCAACACGGAATGCGGTATGGTCATTAACCATTACCGCGGTTGCATTTAATTTGTTTACACAATCAAGCGCAACATCTAAATTTTTGGTAAATATGGCAGCCTGGAAATGAAGGTTTAAACTATTAGCAGTTTTAATAGCCGTTTGTAAATTATCGTAAGGGTAAATGCATACAACAGGGCCAAATATTTCAAGGTTGGAAACCCGGGCATCTGCGGCAGGATTTAATAAGACAGTTGGCTCATAGCAGGTAGCAGAAATTCGCTTGCCACCACAGAGTAATAAGGCACCTTTTTCTGTCGCTTCATTTACCCAATCTTCCACCCGGTCTACTTCCGCGGGACTTATTAATGGGCCCACTTCGGTTTTTTCATCCAGCGGATCACCAACTATTAATTTTTTTGCCAGCCCGGCCAACCTGGCTGCTACGATTTGACAAATATCCTCGTGAATAAATACGCGTTGCACTGACACACATACTTGCCCGGCATGATAAAATCCCCCTTTAAGCAGGGCGGGTAATAATTCATCCATATCAGCATCTTTTTCAACTATAACTGGTGCGGCGCCTCCATGTTCGAGGCTACAGCGTGTTCCAGGGGCCAGTTTGGACCTTAAGTTCCAGCCTACTTTCGCGGAACCGATAAAAGAAAAATAATTGACCCGGGCATCAGCTACAATTTCTTCGGCTACTTCATTAGGACATATGATCGCCTGGCACCAGCCTTCCGGCAATCCTGCTTCTTGCAGGATCGCTACAAAGTTCAGGCAGGAAAGCGGTGTGCCCGAGGCCGGCTTAATAATCACCGGGCAACCAGAGGCAATCGCCGTAACTGTTTGGTGAATCACCAGGTTTAACGGATGATTAAACGCACAAATGGCGAATACAACGCCGATAGGTTCGCGGGTGGTAAACGCGATCCGGTTCTGAGAAGCCTCGTTCAGGCCCATCGGAATTTGCTCTCCGTTTAAACGGCTCACATATTCAGCTGCAAGCTTTACACCATTGATCGCTCTTTCTACTTCTATTTTGGAATCCGTAAAAGGTTTTCCTCCTTCTTCGGCAGCCATTGTTGCTAATGCCGGCACCCGGGTTTTCATTATGGATATCACCTTTTCCAAAATGGCGATCCGCTCCCACGGAGCCAACCATTTTGAACGGTCGTTAAAGAGGTTATAAGCTGTTGCTAGTGCAAGTTCTGCTTCTTCTTTACCTTGTAAAGCGATTTCTTTTATAAGATGCTGATCATACGGAGCGCGTATTTGTAACATAAGCGTGATAATTTTTATTAATAAAATCAGTAAGGTTTGCGGGCAGAGCGAACCTGCATGCCTAATTTTACTTCCAGTTATGCTACAAATATAAGACCCCGTTGTTTGAAATAAAATTGATGAACGGCAGGTAAATGTATTCCACTACTGGTTACATTATAATTTTATATTATTACTTTTGTTAACTAAAAATAGATAATATGAAAAAAATAGTTGCAATCGCATTATTCGCCGGAGCACTAATGGTCTCCGCAAACACTAATGCACAAACCGACGATAAAGCAAAAAGGGCGAGTCCCCAGGTTGTAGCAACCGGTAAATTATCCAGCGGTGCCAAGGTAAAAGTAGATTACAGCCAACCTGCGTTAAAGGGCAGAACCATCGGGAAAGACCTTGAGCCCATGGACGGTAAGTTATGGCGTACCGGGGCAAATGAAGCCACTGTATTAGAAACAGATCAGGACATCATGGTAATGGATCAAAAATTACCTGCTGGTAAATACGCGCTTTTTACCATTTTCAACGGAGATGACGTTACAGTTATCTTCAATAAAACAGCTAAACAATGGGGTGCTTATGATTACAAAGAGGCAGACGACGCCATCCGTGTTAAGACAAAAGCAACAGTTGCAAGTCCTGCAGCAGAAAAGCTCACATTTAAGGTGAGTACAAATTCCATTGGATTTACCTGGGGAAATAAAAAAGTTGATATTCCCGTAAAATAATATTTTCACGTAATGCCAGTAAAGGTTGCTCTTACAGGCAGCCTTTTTTATTTAAGATTCTTTGTTTTCTTTCGACAGCTGTTCATCGGTAAAATGTTCTGTACGTTTTGGTTTTTCAAATTGGGTTCTATTATAATTTACAGAACTTCCTTTCGGGATAGACAAAGACTTCCATTCGTCATCGCAGATCATTTTGGCTATAAATATGATCTGTCCAATGTGATAAGGGTAGTGAGCCAATTGACGATTTATCGCTTCCAATACCGTATGCCCCATATTGCGTATAAAGATTTCCTTAGCGAGGTCATCCGTGGTTAAATTATCAAGTGTTCCCAACAAACAATTCCACCCTTCCTCCCATTTCGTTACCATTTCCTCCTTGTTTTGATAATCATTTTGGAATTCGGCATCCCTGTTGCGCCATTCTTTTTCTCCATCGGTAGTTAAAAAATCAGTCCATCGCGAAAGCATATTGCCGCTAAGGTGCTTTACAATGGTGGCAATGCTGTTGCTCTCGCTATTGTATTGCCAAAATAATTTTTCCGCCGGAACCTGTGCCATGGCCTTTTCGCCCAGCATTTTATAATAATTGAATTCTTTTTTTATACTAGATAAATAGGTGTTTGTCATTTGGCTGCGATTCTTTGGTTTTTAATAATACGCAAACAGCATAGTGTTTAAAACGTTCCGTAAGATAAAAATAGGATATCTATTTTACTCTTTTAAACTCTCTGCCGTGGCCCGTATCTTTTTTATACGTTTGCTCCAGATGCGGGCTAAAACGTAAACCTGTATGCAGATAAGCAGGCAGATAGCCGCCAGCAAAATGTATTTATCAATGGTAAAAGTAATAGTAGAAGTAAAGAAGAGCAGCACGCAAATAATGGTAATGGCCCTGGATGACACAGAAACTATTGCATAAATCTTAATATCAGTTAAATACTTAAACAGTGATTTTTTCAGGTCGTTTCCTTTCACAATATTCTTTGAAGCAAGGTATCCCGTTATACTATGCAGGAGCACCAATACAACCGCCGACACCAATAATATATTAGAATAGCCCGGGCGGCGGTCACCGTCAAACATGTTGTAATACGTTAACAGGAAAAAAGCCCAGGCCGTCACTTCTATGATCAGTTGGGTCCGGATACTTCTTAGAACCGGATGTTTGTTTTCGCGTAGCATCATTTTTAGTTCTTCGGTGTTTTTATTTTTCCCACCATTGTCATTCCATGCGGATTTTAATGTATCGAGTTCCATAATTACCTGGTTAAGAGTTTTTGAATTTTTATTTTTATCCTGTTAAGTTTTACCCCGACATACTTTTCGCTGATACCTATGATGGAAGAAATTTCCGCATAACTCATGTCTTCAAAATAGAGGGCGATAATTGCTCTTTCAACCTCATCCAATTCCCTGAGAACAGAAAAAAGTTTTTCTTTCCGGATTGCCTGGTGATCATCCGGCTGTTCTTCCGGAAGATCAGGTAAAACAGCTGCATAGGCAATATCCGGCTTATTCTTGCGAAAACTTGCCAGCGCAGTATTAAGTGCGACTCGATACATCCAGGATGTTATTTTTGATTTCCCCGCAAATGAAGGAAAGGAGCGCCAGAGCTGGAATATGATCTCCTGGAAAAGGTCCTCCCTGTCTTCCGGCGAATTTCGGTAGAGCCTGCATACTTTATGAATGATCCCCTGGTGCTGACTGATCAATGCTAAAAATTGTTGTTCACTCATTGGTTACTATAATAATATTTATAAAGTTCGCCCAGATAGTACATTTGTCCTATCGTCCGTTTTAATAATTAATATCACCATTGGTTGCAGTAGCAAGCAAAGACAGCCTGATGTCCCAACATGAATTATTCACTTTTATAATTAGTTGAATAATTATGATAAAACTTACAGACTGTTAAAAATATTTTTTAGCGAAAATTAACGGTCAATGTGATCGCACGGATCTTTGTGCAAATGGTTGCCTATACGTTAAGGAAAAGGAATTAAAGAGGCGAATCAATAGCTTTCATGATATTGTGCAAGGCCTCATTGTCATAAGCGATGTTGACCCATTTGGCAACTACCGTTCTTTTTTTATAAATTAATACGGTATTCTTAGCTGCGGGATTAATGTCGTACTCACCACAGGTTTTTTTATCAACGGGCGATGGAACAGTTAACAGCGCAACTTTTTGCAGGCCATTTTCCCGGCCCCACCTTTCTAATGGTTGCTGGAGAATATCCTGCCCGTTTTTCGTATTTAGCTGGTAAGAGGGATTCATATAGACCAGGAATACACGGAATTTTTTTTCTCCGCGTTGCGCCATCTCTTTTTCAAGCTGGCGTGCGAATCTTTGCATCTGGTGGAGGTTTGCATGATTAAACCAGATCATTACCCCCTGCCCGAATCCATATTTGCACATGGGACAGGCTTTTTTACCTTTATCCGGACCTGATAGATGCAAGGGGTCGAAGGCAGGGCAATTCGCTCCCAATTCAAGGCCAGACGCGGGGGATTGAATTTTAGCCCCCGGGTAACCGGGCACGTTCAGGCCAAGAATGATATCCCGGTTTGCCAATAGTATCCCGTCTTTTTTGGTCGTTTTTAATATACCGTTTCCGCCTCTTTCTTTCGCGGTCTTCCGGTATTCAGCAGTTAAATAAGGGTCGTCATCAAATAAAAATTCATCTATCCAATATTCATTTTTGCCTGCTTCTTTAATAACCGGGTGAATATGTTTTGGATTATTACTATTAGGATACGACGCCGGCACAAGTGTATAAAACTGGTAAAACCCATTTTTGTCTGTCTTTACCCATCCCCGGATATAGCCATGCCGTTTGCCCCACCCTTTCTCTGTGCCCCTGGTGGAATAGTATCCCTGCTGATCTGTATGATAAATATACATTACTACGTCACTGGCAGGTGTATGGCCATCACGCTGGTAAACAATGCCACGGATACCGATCTTAACCCCTTCCTCATCATAATCCGGCAGGGTATCTGTTGCAGGTAGGCGTTCAAGCGGTAACGGGCTTTCATAGATTGCTTCGCACCCTTCGCAACCATCGCCAACAAGTACAGCCTTGTTGGCAGTACCCGGAATTTTTGCCGTTCCCTGGGAACATCCATTAATCGTAACAGCCATCGCCAAAATGAATAATAAAGTGGAAAATTTCATATTTTGAAGTTTAGTACACAAAGCTTAAGGATCTAAAAAATGATTGCAAATACTTTACACCAGCAGGACTAAACGCTTGATGAAATCAACAACTGCGTTTGGTCATATAAAAACGCCCTGTGGTGTAATGCCTTATCCCCTTACAAATTTGTATTTTTAATTTGCGGTATGATAAAATCAATTTTTTTATTAAGATATAAAATTCATCACCTTGTTTTTTGGCTGGTGGTGTTTGGCGCCTGGTATTTCCTGCGGTATGAGGATTATTCAAGGCCGGGCCTTGCATTCCAGGTTACTTTAATTAAGGTGATCGACCTTGCATTGATGGTTTATATTACCAATGGGTTATTGATCCACGGTTACTCTATAAAAAAAGATTCGCCTTATTTGCGGTGGCTTTTGTTTTGCTGGTTGTTTCGAGCAGCGTTAAAAATGAATTTGCTTGAGCTGATGAACAGCCCGCAGTTGTACAACCTGGCAGGTAACCACAAAGAGTATATGACAATGTTATACCTCATTTCTTTTTAGTAATTGCCGGTGCTGCTGTAAAGCTGATGGCCGACTACGGAACATTGCAGCAACGCGTGGCGGAAATCGCGAAAGAAAAAGCCGAGGCAGAGTTAAATTTTTTGAAATCACAGATCAACCCGCATTTTTTATTTAATTCCCTTAACTCCGTTTATTTCCTGATAGACAAAAACAATCCAGACGCCAGGAATGCGCTTGGAAAATTTTCAGACATGTTGCGCTACCAGTTGTATGAAATGAACGGTGACCAAATACCCGTCGAAAAAGAGATCCGTTATCTCAATGATTACGTAGACCTGCAGAAACTCAGAAAAGACGATCAATATGTACTAAGTTTTAAGTATTCACCGGAAGTGAAGGGTTTTAAAATTGAGCCTTTGTTACTGGTTCCGTTTGTTGAGAACGCATTTAAGCATTTATCTCATTATAACTACGTAAATACCCGAGATGACGGCGGGTTCGTATTTTGAGCAATTTTTGTTATAGGATTTGTGCGGCTAAAAAATTATACGGTAGGCTGCTGGCAGTTATTTCGTTTCCAGTTATGAGGTAGCAGCTCGTGTATTTTATTTATGTGCCAGCTATTAATTTTATCGAGCACATCCTTCAGCCATTCATAAGGGTTAACATCGTTTAATTTGCAGGTGCCGATCAGGCTATAGATCATAGCCAGGCGCTCAGCACCTTTGTGGCTGCCGGCAAATAAGAAGTTGTTTCTTCCCAGAGCCACAGGCCTGATCTGCCGTTCAACAGGATTATTATCCGGATTCAACATGCCATCATTTGTATAATAACATAATCGTTCCCAGCGTTCAAGGCTGTAGACAATAGCTGTTCTAATAGGTGAAGTAGGTAGCAGCGTTGTATATTGGGCTATCATCCATTCCTGGAGCTCTTTTAATATAGGGATCGCTTCCCGCTGTCGGACATTTTTTATTTGTTCATAGCAAAGTTGCTGCTCTTTACATCTTCGTTCTATTTCATAAAGCGCATTGAACTTTGTTAACGCATATTCAGCCAGATCCTTTTCGGTGGTCTTTGATTCAAAAAACTTTCGTCTTGCATGCGCCAGGCAGCAAATCTGCGTTATATCTTTTTGTTTTGCAGCAACACCTTCATACACACGCCAGCCATCTGTTTGAATAATGCCGCGGAAGTCCTTTAAAATGCCTATCGTATGTTTTTCACCACGACCTGGCTGGTAATCAAAATATACCAGTTTGAGCAGGCTGTTATTATAACACCACAGGTATCCGTCATGTGCTTTTTTGGTCTTATTATTTTGTTGGCCCAACAGTACTTTTAAACCGGTTTCATCTACATGTATATAGGAAGAACCAATGATTTCCTTTAGCAATGCCGGACCCAGTATGCTTATCTTATCCACTGCTTTGCCGGTCCAGTCGATCAACGTATTGTAAGGGATTGATACACCATTGCGCTCGTATCTTTTTTGCTGGCGATGTACCGGCAGGTGATCACAGAACTTATCTACCAGCATCTGAGCTAGTAAACTCGCACCAGCCAGGCATTTAGCCAGTGGCCTTTCCGGGGTTTCTGCTGATATAATTTGGATACTGTCCTGATCCTGTAGTTCAGGTAATTTGTACTTAGGAATAACGATCACTCTTAAAAATACTTCACCTGGTTTGTTTTCCACCACCAGGTGTTCTTCCTGGCCGATCTTTTGAGCACCTTCAGGAATATGCTCCGGTTCCCTTGTTTCATATACACGGGGTAAATATTCCAGGTAGCCGTTAAGTTCAGGTAGGTTTCTTTTTTTAGGTGTTTCGGTCTTTACATATTCAATCTTTTTTGCCTTCGACAGGTCAGTAGCAGGAGCAGCTGGTTCAGCTGTGATATCGAGGGCAAGCTGAGCGGTATTTGGAACAAAGCGTTCGCTTTTACCACCATATACAGTTTGCAATAACTTTTGAAGATGGCCCTGTAATTTCAAGACTTCCGCTTTGAGTTGTTCCTTCTCGGTTTTCTCCTTTTCGTAAAGGCTGTGAAGAGACTGAAAATCTATGTTTGAGGCTAGTTCCATGTAGTGATAAAGAATACTCAAAACTAATTACTACACTGCATTTCAGCGATTTTATTTATTCACAGCCGGCCCTATTGTGTGAATAACGTGGCCGGTATTTTATGCGTTTCAATGCTACACCTTTCAGGATGAAAATAAGCTCATTGTCAGAGATCACCATGGCTCCTGATTTATCACTGGTTGAAGGTATTTCATAGGTCCCTTTTTCAAGCCGCTTATAAAAAAGGGCGAAACCATCGCCTTCAAAACGAAGTAACTTGAGAGCATTACGGCGCTTGCTGATAAAAATATAGATGTCACCATTGAGCACATCACATTTCATCTGGTATTTAACGAGGGCTGCCAGTCCATGGAAGCTCTTGCGCATGTCGGCATTGCCATTATAATACAGGTACCGACATTTGTCTGATAAGTGGATCATCATGACAGTAATGATTTGACCCAGCCAGCATCTACCTGCTGGTATAAGCGAACGATAACTTTTGATGCCAGTTCGATCTCTCCAAATAATGCAGGTACTGATTCTGTTTGTCTAAGCTTCACCGGAATAAATTGAGCAATGGTGTCACTTTGCAGACTATATTTATTACGCCAGTTATAATAGGTGGCCTTATGGATTTTATGGGTCTTACAAAATGCTGTTATGGGGACATCACTTTTTTGCTGGATACTCAATAGTGTCCGGATTTGTTTCTCTGACCGGCGCTGGTACTTTAATGGATGCTTCATGGCTGATTGAATTTAGATAAAATCAAAAGGCCAAATCTACTAATGCAATATTTCAAAACCTATCCGCCGCTTTCTCGGGTATTTACAATTATATTGTCAACTTTACCTGTTCAACATATTTATACTTACATTGGTATTATCGGGTTTGGTAACCACCAGTTGATAGGTTACATGCGACAACATTTTTGCCTTTAGGGTCTCAGTGTTGCTACCACCCCTATGTTCAATTTGCTTCATCATAATTACCTGGCCACTTTTATTCATCAGCCTTATAAGATATTTTCCTTTTGGCTGATTAATGAACTGAAGATTAATATTGTCTTCTGTCACAGGATTCGGATATATCATAAACTGTGATGTTTCTTTTGTCATCACAAACTTTACTATATTACTGTATTGCACCTGTCCATTAATGCCAATACTTTTTATCCTGTAATAATTATATCCCGGAAAGCCATTTAAATCAATCCATTGATAGCTTGCACTACCATTATTATTTGCTTTTGGAAAAAGAGTAGTGGCAGGAGAAAAGTGTAGCCCGTCAGTTGATTTTTCTACAGCATACTGTTTTATATTTAATTCATTCTCAGTATTCCATTCTACGGCAATATCCTTATTCAAACCATATGCTTTTATCGAGCTGAATCTAACAGGTAGTGGATTGGGAATGACAGTTAACATACCATTTGCACCTGTGCTGGCTGTATAAATTCCAAAACCCTGGAAATCTGCTCTTACAGTATGTTCACCGGCAGCCAGCGAAGATGGATTGTAAGTGGTTAAAGTCGCAGTTCCGGTTACAGTATTAATGGACACAATACCACCTACAGCAATCCCATCCACATAAAATTGAACCGTGCCACCACCGGGATTTGGAGACAATGTGGCCATCAAAGTCACTGATGAAGCTTCAAAAACAATAATCGCTGGTGTAGCGGTTGCAGTGGTTGTAATAGCTGTTCCGGTTGGGATAAAGCCGGTGCTTACCCAGGCAGGACCTCCATTTGTTGCATGGGTATACGGGTTGGTACTTCTTAATATGCCATTTGCGGCCCCGGAGATACTGTTCATTATAGTGGAATCGCCGTTTTCATTAAAGCCCCAGCGTCCCAGTAAGCCCGTGCCACCGGTGATTTCGTTATTAAGGTTTACCTGGATCTCGGCCTGGGTAAGAGCACGTTTCCATATTCTTACCTCATCTATTTTACCATTAAAAAAGCCTCCGGCCACGCCGCCTGAAGTTAATGCGCTGCCGATGGAAGCATGTTGAACAGAAATATTTTCAGGCACTCTGCCGGCCCCTGCATTTCCTGTACCGGCGGATTTACCATTTATATACAGGTTCCACGCCCCGTCTGTAATATTATAAGTTGCTGCAACATGTGTCCATACATCGACTGGTAATGCAGTAGTACCGGTAATTGGATGATTAAGACCTGTATTGGTACCTGCCCCTTCTTCAAAATCAGCAACCAGCATTTTTGTCGTTGCTTCGAATCCCATGAAATAATTTATATTTAAACCCGAGGCTTCATTTTCGCCCGTTCCTTTTGCAATTATTGGAACTACTCCAACGAGACCAAGCGTGCCAGTACTGGTAGCTATTCCTTGCCCTTCAATCTTTACCCATCCTTCAAGCGTAAAACCGGTAGCAGAAGCTGTTGTATTCAAAGAAGGCGCAGCCCCAAAAGTTACATAGTCGTGTACACCATTAAAATCAATGCATGCATTGGTAATAGTATCCGCTTCATTATACCCTGTTACCCATTCATAATTATTAATTATTGTGCCGTTTGCTCCCCCGCTTATTGAATTTGATAAACCCGAACCTGATCCATCACCAAAGCCCCACCTGCCTACAAGTCCGGTACCGCTTGTAAGCTCGCCGGGATTCAGGGTGGTTAAGGCAGTATTCCAGATTCGCACTTCATCAATACGCCCGTTAAAAGAACCGGCGCGAATTGAAGTACTTGGGGTATTTAGGGTTGAGCCGATACACACACTTATCTCGCTAAGTGATTGGGGCATGAATGTACTGGGTAAGACAAATGGTTCAACCGCATCACCGATAAAAAGGCGCCAGGTTTTTGTTGCCACATCAAATGATGCGCCTACATGCGTCCAGGTATTCATTGGTATCGTGGCGGTGCTGGTGACCGGATGGTTCAACGAAGTGACATTATCCTCAAAATCGGCAACCAGTTTATTTGTTCCTGATTCGTATCCTAAAAAGTAGTTTACATCCACTGCAGCAGATTCAGCTTCTGCACGGCCTTTTGTTATGATAGGCACTACTTTGGTAAGACCCCCCGTTCCTGATTCGGTGGTAGACCCATACCCTTCAATCTTTACCCAGGCTTCCAAAGTAAAATCCGTAAGCTTCAGTTCTGTAGCATCACCAAAATCTATATAATTTGTATCATAAAAGCTAAGCGACCCTGTACCTGCATCGGCTGTGCCGTTCCAGGTTCTGAAAGCCGAAATGCTGCTGCTTGTAAGATTTCCCTTTCCATCATCAATAGTAACATACCATTCATAATCAGTTGAAAGTTGCAGAGCCGGCCAGGTAAACGTAGATGAAGACCCGGAGGCAACAGCTGTATTTGTTCCTATTAAAGTAAAGGGACAGGGGAAGTTAAAGGGCAAACTAAATTGGCTGGTTGCACCGGTAAATGATGTATTGCTGTAAGGCGAATAAGTTTTTACAGTTATAATATTTTCAGCGGGTTTGAATTCCATTATTCGCAAATATCCGTTACCTCCGTTTGTATATCCATTCTGGTAGTCTGACATGACCGTATATATAGTATTACCATTGTAAGTATCAGATCTGCGGCCCTCACCAGGCACATGCCCGGCAAGCATTAAAAATAAGTTGGGGTTATCTTTAAGATCATCATATATTTTTTGCCCGGGGCCCTGAAAATTATTTGCGGTATTTAATAAATTATGAGATGAAATTAAGCCTTTGCGTGCCGGATGGCTTTTAAGCAAAGAATCTGCCCAGTCGAGTATAGGTTGCAAAGTTACCAGGCTCGCAGCATTTGCATTGGGATAATACTCGATACTGATGTGAATAAAATCAATTCCACCTGAAGAGAACAACTCAAAATGGTTGTCCCTGTTGGCTCCGTACTGTCCTCCGTTATATCCGCGTCCTGCAAAACGGGCAGCACCAAAATATTGATTGTAATAATTACTCGCACTGTTAGGACTACCGTTAACAGACTGGTCATGGTTTCCCACACACAATCCATATGGAATTCCATCTGCGATAGGCACATTTGGAAATTCTATATTTTTGATTGATGTGTCAACCCGTTTCCATTCAATTTGATCATCGCTGCCCGGAGGTGTGTCTCCATTTTGAACACAGTCACCAAGCTGAACCACAAAAGCAATATTGCTGTCAATACGATGATCAGCTATCCACTGTGTCTGCGCTTTAAAGATGCCATTGTGGCCACCGCCGGCACTGTTGGTCCCTGGTACTTCCTCTGTATAAAATTGTGTATCAGGTAACCCAATTATTGAAAAGTTTGGGGCAGTGGAATTGCATATTTTTTTGCGTCCATATAACTTTACGGTCAATGGATCACCATTCGGATCAGTAACGGTTACTGAAACAGTATTATTTGCATAGTTGGTTGTTCCATTAAGGGGCGTAATATTTGTTGGTGCCTGTGGCGCCTGGCTGTAAGTTGCAAATGAAAACGAAAGAAATAAAAAAAGGCTTGGAATTTTTTTTGCGGTGTCAGGTAGTAATGTATGCATGGTATACGATTTTAATTGGTAAGTAATTTTAAATTTTTTTAAACAAGTGCGTGCCTTGTTTTCTAGAAGGATTAGACCGCCTTTTTGTAATTAAACGTAACTGGAAATAATGGAACAACCGATATCAAAAAGATTATATCGATTACGAATGCTTTAGGGGAATTTCGAGATTTAAATAGGAGATACAGGCAAGCTTAAGGCTAATTCACAGAGATAAAGTAATATATCGTCTGCAATGTAATGTAATATTCCAGACTTCTTACTTTTTTTATGGGAAAAGCATTTACCTGTTTACCATCCTAAATTATTTGATCATTTAGAATTCCGAATGCTATCCTGCAAGGGCTTTCAATTATGATTGCTATGAACACTGCAAAAATCCGAAGCCTAAATAGCCGAAGCACTTCGAAGCAATGGAAGAAAGCATTATTTATTTGCACTCGAACATGAACGCCTGATGTTTTAAAGCTTTCAATTGAAAAAAAGTGTGACAGTGAAATTGAAATCATGTTAAATGAGCACTTCAACCAAAGTGACGACAAAGACAACATGAAATAAATAAGAAAGTAGATAAAAGGTTCAATAAAACACACCAAAGAATATTGACATCAACCTGGTAAGTTATCAATACTTTAAAGGTGTAGATCTGTTAGCGACTGAAGGCGGGAGTTATTCCATAGGTGGGAACTGGCTATGAACGGCTATTAAAAACTTTAATCAGGAGCATACGGACCGCGTATACTGACACAGCTACTATAAATTATGGACAAGTTTTAGAGGACTACAAACGATGATAATTTACTGAAATATGATTAGTAGATTGGAAAGCAAACCAAATCGGCATTCTTGTTTAAGGTGGATAAACAAGTTAAAACTATAGTATATTACAATAGCCATTTACGGTCGCCAGACATGATAAAAGTTATATATAAACCTGGATTAAAATAGACAATTCCTTAAAGTAGTATAAACAACTATGAATTAAATTATCGTCCCGATTAAAAACCTAAGAGGATATAGCAAGGATACTCACGTAATGAAAAAGCCGTCTCAAATATTTTATGAGACGGCTTCATGTTTACTATTAAAAGTTCGTCCTAATTTGCAACATCAAAACCCATTAACCCTAAAAAATTATATTTTCCCGCCGTCCCTGCGCCATCCGCGGTAGTAGCAAGAATTGTTTGTTTTTTATAAGCCAGGCTTGTGCCGTTTACATCAAACCTATTAATTGAAAAAGATTGAAAGGCACCTGCATTGTATAAAAATTTATCATTTGGTGATATCCATAGTTCTTTCGAATCACCACTAGGCGCCAGGCCCGCCCTTGTTTCATTAGAAGCGTAACTAAGTCCTGCACCAGATACTGTATAAGTAGATATAAGGTTTGTCGCAAAACTGGCAACATATAATTTATTCCCGGCCGGGTTTAGTGTTGTCCAGCAAGCCTCATTTATAGCGGGAGCAGGGGTAACGCCGTAATTACCGGTTTTAGTTATAATAGCACCATTATCTGTTAACACAGTCACACTATTGCTTTGTTTTGACGGCGTAAGATTGAAATTAGAGGCATACAATTTTGAATTGTTGTTTTTGTCCCAGCTAAACCCGATGGTACCTGCAATACCAGTTTCTTCAAAATACCTTTTGCCACTTATAGCTCCATTATTGAAATCGTACACATACACCCTGCTTGGGTGTTGTTCGTCGAGTGAAGTAACCGCTGTAGCGAAATGGGCAATACCCCAGGTAGCTACTGCGAGCTTACTACCATCTTCACTAAAACTTACGCAGGTTGGACCACCGTTTTCTCTTGAGTATTTATCAAGTAGCGACATAATGGTTAATTCACCTGTTGTGCTGTTAAAAGAAAACAGCCGGATATTCCGTTCATTATCTGTGGCATCAGGCTGAGTAAGGTCAAGCATGTGAAATGCATCATTAGGGTACCGCTCAATGGCGGCTCCATCCTTTTGCACGTTCGGGTTGTTCCATTGGTTGCCCACTACTACCCAATATTCATCCGAACTACCTGTTTTTTTTGTAGGCAATACTAACGGGCCGGGTACCGCAGGAACCCACATTATTTTTAAAGGTAAGCTTGCCATTTGTTCTGTCCAATGCGAATACAGAGACCTCGTTGCCACCGGCATTAACGTTCAGCAGGTAATTACCAATTATCTGTATGCCGCCCTGCGAATCAAAATCGCCGTGTGCGTCGCCACCGGCACTCACATCAGCACCACCATCACTGTTAGTAACATACGCTTTCTCATCGGTAAGCGATCCATCTTTATGCCTGGTGAAACCCACAACCTTGTTTACACTTTCGCCGTTGGTTGTTGTGTAAAGATAACCGGCAACAGCCTCGCTGTTGTTACCATCATGGTCTTTGTCGCATCCCGAAAAGGTTATGAGTGCAGCGACCGCTATGAGGCTCATAAATGAAGTTACTGTTTTTTTCATATTAGTTTTTTTTTATTATGTATTTATTAAGATTTTATGTCTGTTGAAACGCTGGAATTGATTGATTGGGAAAAGATTTGTCCATCAGTTTTTGTAACCTGGCTGCAGCCAGTGCGTCACCTGCCGTGTATATCGAGGCTCCAAGCAACACTAAATCTTTAATAAGGAACTGCCCGGGCATGGGAGAAATAAATGGAAACCCATATCCATCCTGTATAACACCTGGCGTTGAGAATAAGAGCGTAATAGTGAGGGAGAATGTCACGACGGCACCCAGGCTGCCCCAGGCAGAAAGTTTGGGCGCAAATGCCCTGCAACAAATCAGCAGGCCGAGTGAAATTTCAATAACCCCCAGTAACTCAGCAAAACCTTTGGCACCAAGCAATACAACGAGCCACGATAAAAATGGGCTGTGCTCACCCAGGGGTTGTACTCCCCCTGCTTCATATGAGGTAAATTTGAGGATACCGATCCAGGTAAGAACTAACGCCAAACCATAACGTAGAACAGCAACGCCGGCTGTTTGAATTTTTTTAGCCTGCTTTATCTTTTTATGATCGTTGTTATTTTCCATTGCATTGTTTTTAAAAACAACATTGTTTTAAACTTTGTAGTTGTTGCAGGCAAAACCTTACAATAATTCGTAATTTTTTGTAAAGAATAATGCAGGCTGAACAATTGGTGTGTTTTGAGGCATACAATTAAGTATTATTAACCGCCTCATTTATTTTTGCCCGCAACTTTTGTTTATAAGTTTCATCAAGCCGTATGAACACGGGAGCATTTTTAAAAATTCGGCTAATGGTATTATTTATCTCTTTGCTTTGAACCCGGTAGGTGCGGCATACCAAACAACCGTCCAGGTGTATTGTCATGTAAAGAGTATCCTCTGAAGACAATGTCTCGAATTGCTCTTGTTCAACCAGTAAAGTTGCTTTTTCACAATCACTGAACATATCTTTCTTTTTATTGGTATCTGTATCCATATTTACAACCAATTTTTTTGCAGGCAAGCCCTAAGATTTATTTTGGCCCGATGGATGATCACCCAGTAGTTAGCAGCAGTAACTTTTAATTCCCTGCAAATGTTATCACTATTTTCTTCCTCCATAAATTTCATAGAAAAAATTGTCATCCAAAGAGCAGGGAGCTTTTGCATGCACCTTAATAAAATACTTTGAAACTCTTTGTTATCCAGCTTCCCGGCTTGTTCCGTGCTGAATGGCCGAGGTTGGTCAGAAACATTCCAATGGCCATCCTCCTGGAAAAAAGTTTTGCCCATGTTGTGGCTGTCACGTGTCTTTTTGGCTTCTAAAACTCTGCACCTCGATCGGTAAACATCCAGAATCTTATGTTTTAAAATAGCCGTAAGCCAGGTTTTCTCTGTACACCTGCCTTCAAATTTGCCAACATTTTCCAGTGCTGATAAAAAAGTTTCCTGAATTAGGTCTTTCGCCACTTCTTCATCACTTAATCTTGTCATCGCATAATTATACAGGTAATCCGCATATTCATCTACCCATAGATGCGGCTCTACCTTTATCCCCATGTGTTGCGTCTGTGTTTCCGTTACTACTGTCATTATTATAGCTTGTTAGAGATAATACCACAAGCGATGGCAGGTATTATATATGATTCTTATACTTAGTCGCAGCAAGCCCCGATTACTTACACTAAATGTGAAATATATTTTACACAACCTATATTTTCGATCAATAGAAGATCGCAGGGAGATCATCTTATTAGCAGATTCCTTTGAAGCAATGCGTATTGTTAACTGCAGGTATGGCTACGATTACCGTGTCCTGGTCATTATTGTTTTGGGAAGGGTGTTGACGTTTTTCATATGCTCTATTTTTAATTGTGTAAAATTGTTATTAAGAGGACGCCACAACAATTACTCCATGTTACAAATAATGTGTCACGGATGTATAACATTTCTATACTTTTATTCAACGGTTAGAAGAAGAATGTTCCCGCCATTAAAAAAGCCGCCGGTATCAGCGGCGGCTTTTTTCAGTATTTTATAAAAGGTTACTGTTTTTTTTCCATCTTTTTGCCTTTCATTTTCATCATCTTGCCATCCATATCCGTTTGCCTTCTTTAAGCATCATGGTTGCACCGTCTTTCATTTTAACTGTCCCATCCATCATTACCATGGTTCCATTAGTCATTGTCATGTCCTGCTCCATCGCTATTGTTTTACCATGTTTCATGGCCATCATTTTGCCATCCATCATCATGACACAATCTTTTTTCATGTCCATTTTGTGATCCATTTTGTGATCCATTTTTTCCATCGTTGTGTCCTGTCCAAATACACCGGCGCTTAAAAAAAGAGCTGTTGCAAAAATCATTATCTTTTTCATATAAATAAATTTATGGCCATTCCAGGTTTCGGGTAGCCGGTTTTTAATAGTCATTATCTAACAATTTTCACGCCAGCATAAACGGTAAATATCACATAAGTATAACATTTTGTAATTATTCCAAAACATTCTGTCAGTCAGTAAAATCTACAATAGGCAAAGCAAATGAAAATATGTTTTTATTATCCTCTCTTGCAAAGCTCAAGATTGAGTTGTGTAAATGAAGAATTTTTTGCACTATTAAAAGACCTAAACCAGCCTTCTTCGGTCTTCCTGCAACGGAAGTGACGCTTTCGTTGAAATCTTTGATCCAGTTATAGAGACTTTGCGAAAGTTCGGCCCCGTCATTAGTGATTTTAAAAATCACGAGATTCGCATCTGAGTTAATTTCGATATCAACTGAACCTCCCGGGAAAGTATTTTTAAGCGCATTATCAGTTAAGTTCTGTATTACCCTTTCCATCATTCCAACATCTGCATTGACCCATATGTGCTCGTTGCACCTTGAACAGCGTAGATTGACATTTTTTTCAGCAGCCAGCATTTGAAAAGTATCAACTGATTCCTGCACTATTTCTGATAATACAAACGGTTCCCGGGAGGGTTTGAATTCAATGGCATCTATTTTCGTTAATTCAAATAGCTGTTTTACCATATTTTCTATATGCACAATTTTGTTATAAATGAGTTGAGAATATTGAAGCTTTTCTGCTGCTGTCAATTCAGCCTTGGAAGTTTTCAGGGCCAATGTTTCTGCATATCCTCTTGCAATGGATAATGGCGTTCTGAGGTCATGCGAAATAGTGGCAATAAAATCTTTTCTTTCCTGTTCTGTCATTTTCAGTTTTTCAATTGAAGATGATAACAGGTCAGCCATTTTATTAAATGCAGTTGTAACAGGCTGCAGTTCATTATTACTGTTGGAATCAAAGCGTGCTGTGTACTCTCCGGCCTCAAACCTTTCCAGTACACCGATCATTAATTGAAAATTCCTGCTCACTCTTTTAAGATAGATAAGGCTTAGGATCAGTGAAAACAATATTATGACAATGAATGCCTGTATCGCCAGCCTTAGTACATGGCTACCGAACAGGAAGGAGACGATATTTTCTGAGTGCTTACTGCCAAATATCACATAAATATATCCGAGTTTCTTACGTTGGTTGTTTACCTCTGCTGCGGAAAATATTTTGTCGTTTGCCGGATCTTTAGGATCAGTAGCTTTTAAATATATAGCTCCTTTTGTACTTATATATTTGGTAAGAGTCGCAAGATCGACCTGCCACTCCCTGATCTCCTTCTCAGACGCATGAAAGTAAAGTACTTTACCGGTAGTGTCAAGGAAATATACCTCTGCCGCGGGGCTTAGCACCATAGCATCCTGGAAGACGGAATCGGCCTTTTCCCTACTGATACCCGAAGAAGTAAATGGGGAAGTGAACTTTGCTATATGAGCGGCAACATCCTTGTTTAATAATTGAGTACTTGCATCATGATAATAACTTGTGGCCAGGTAAGTAATGAGTATGAATAATACTGCCATTACACTTATAAAACAGAATATCCAAAATGCAAATCTGCGGAATATCGTTTGTCTGCTATTTTTCATTCTGTGAACCGGTAGCCCGAACCCCATGCTGTTAATATGTACTGTGGGTGGTTAAGGTCTTTTTCTAATTTTAAGCGCAATCTGTTTATGTGAGAAGTAACCGTGTGCTCATAACCGGCAAAAGCAAATCCCCAAATCTGTTCGAGTAACTCCTTACGCGTAAATGTTTTTCCCGGGTTAGATGCTAGTACAAATAATACGTCAAATTCTTTTACAGTGAGTTCCAGTCGTTTTCCACCAAGACTTGCTTTTCTTTTAACAGCATCTATTGCTAATTCCCCAAATGTAACTTGCTTGTGACTTTTATTGCCCGTTTGGTTGGTTCTCCGTATAATCGCTTTTATTCTTGCAAGAAGTTCGAGAATACCAAAAGGTTTAGTGATATAATCGTCTGCACCCAGTTCAAGCGCCAGTACTTTGTCAGACTCCTCTCCATTGCAGGTAATCATCATGACGGGAGTTTGGCTATCGTTTATTCTTATCTCCTTGCAGATCTCCAGACCATTACAGTCAGGCAGACCTATATCCAGCATTACGAGGTTGAAGGTTGAAGTTTGTATATTGCTGAATGCATCCTTAGAGGTACTACAGCAGGTAAGCCGGTACTGTGATGAATCTAAATGAAGTTTGATTAGGCTGGCAATTTCCTGATCGTCTTCTACAAGCAGAATATTTTGCATAAAAATAAAGTTATCAGGAAAATAGGCACCAGGGTATAACAACAATATCACTTATTGTGCCAGAAAAATGCAAACAAATAAAGACTTTAACAAGGCTTGCTTTCCTGAAATTAAAACTATTAGTAACTAAGGATGCGGATTTGATTGCTTAAATTTAACAGATTAAAGTTTGATTCCGCACGGCAAAAAGACGTGTATGAAATTTATAAAAGAAAAACATTCGCTTTCACACGCTGGGCTCACTGGTTATTTTCCTGTTATTACCATTATGATCTGGAGTGGGCTGCTTATCTATTGGGCCAATGATGTATATACCATCACTATTTTTGGACATCCTTTTTTTAGGTTTTTCCCGCAGGGTTTTTATAATTTGTTGCATATCCCTCAACGTCTTGCAGAGGGCATGGCTTTTCATTTTTTATTCATGTGGTTCTTTACCATCAATGGCATTATATACGTGTCATATACTTTCATATCCGGTGCCTGGAGGGATTTGATGCCCAACCGCAATTCTTTTAAAGAAGCATGGTTTGTATTGTTGCATGACCTGCACATACGTAGAACAATTCCTCCACAAAAGAAGTATAATGCTGCCCAGCGAATTGCTTATACATTTATCATCATAATGGGTATTGGTTCCGCCGTTACTGGTCTAGCCATTTATAAGCCGGTTCAGTTTTTTTGGGTAACATGGCTTTGTGGGGGATATCATTTTGCCCGTATTCTTCATTTTGCCCTAACTATAGGGTATGTACTGTTTTTTATTATTCACGTTGTACAGGTGATATTGGCTGGCTGGAATAATTTTCGGTCTGTAGTGGCAGGTTTTGAAGTGAAACAAGACGACTCTATTGTACAAGAATCAAATGCCCTCCCCTTGAACGATAATGAATAATTAATTTCAGAACGATGAAAAAAGCCATCACAAATAAAAGCGCCGGTGAAATAGCAAATCAAAAGAAAATCAATCGGCGTACCTTTTTTTCTTTCGCTACTTTTTTTGGAACCGGCGCCCTTATGTTTGGCGGATGGAAATGGTTGAACAACACAGCAGATGAAACACCTGGTATAACTGCCGGACTGACGAAACCATTAAGAAGGGCACTTAATCAAAATGAGCTGGCCTTCCAAAAAACTTTCAGTAATAACCACCTTGTAAAAACTTATCCCAAATCAATGGCTGCGCCGAACGTACGCGTGAACAGCCTCATTGGCATAGAAGACGAGGACTATGATGTTAAGGATTGGCAGATGTCGGTGCTGAATGGTGAAAAAGAAATAATGAAAATATCATTGCCTCAAATAATAGATTTACCTAAAACAGAGATCATATTTGATTTTAAATGTGTGGAAGGATGGGACCAGGTGCAGCATTGGGGTGGAGTGAGTATGGTTGATTTTATTGCACATTTCAACTTACAGGCCTATTCCAGCATGAATTATATGGGCATGGCCACGCCCGATCAAAATTACTATGTAGGGTTGGATATGGAAAGTGCCCTGCATCCACAAACATTACTTGCTTACGAAATGAATGGCAAACCGCTGAGCTCAAAGCATGGAGCGCCTTTACGTCTTATCATTCCAGTTAAATATGGGATAAAAAATCTCAAAAGGATTGGAAGTATTTCTTTTGGAAATACGAGACCCCCCGATTATTGGGCTGAAAACGGATATGATTATTATTCGGGTCTATAGTTAGCGAGGGTAATGTTTTAACCGCTCGTGTGTTAGTAAGGCTTGGCGAAATAATCATTGTCTGGACCCCAGGGACAATTTCAATTGGAAATCAGACCACAAATTTAAAACCTTTTATCTTCCAACATAAAAGAGAAGATTAATTTTTGCCCTGCTTAACCTGATTTTGGTTTCATATGTGCCACCCTTTTCTCTTGGGCGAACTCTATATATGGCGTCCAATAAGCTATAGTAGGGATAGAAATGTAACTTGTTTGGAAGCCAATCATACATACAGGTCTTGCTTTCATTTTTTGATAATGAATATGGTCATTTTGTTGACATTAGCTATTCCTGAGCCGAGATTGTGTAACTCACCAAAATAGTGTATTACCAGTGATCAGGTGTTTACACTGTAACCAGCTTTATGGAGCTATTGGATATTGATTTAACTGCCCCGTTTTGAATGAGGCAAGTTCCTCTCCCTGCAAACATCAAACGAGGAAACGCTGCGGAAATTAATTAAATGAATTACAATCGTTATACTTTCGTGATAACTCTCTCTTACTATATTATTAACTTTACTGCGCTGAGGTTGGCACCGAAATAATAAAATCCGGATTGTTTTGCAAAATATAAGAATATCATTAAAGCTGTCGTAGGAAAAAAGGGCAGAGACAAACGAGAAAATTCTGGAACAGGTATTAGAATAAATTTTAGAAAATGAAATATTATATAAAGCAAGCCGATTACAAACTAATGTAACAGTTGGATAATTCGAAACTTTTTCAATAATACTGAATTCTTAATTACAAAAAATACTTTTATGAAGTCTTTGCAAAATGCCAGCCGCCAATTAATTTCCAATTGTTTAGTAAGAAGTAATTGGAAATTGAGAAAAATAAGTCTTACCATTTCTATGCTGTTCTGCCTTGTCTTGTTCAGCATTGTTTTAATAAATTCATGCAGTTCCTCTAAAAATATGCATGCAGCCAGCGATGGTCCCGTAGCGTTACAAAAACCTGAACCGCAGCCATTGGGCAATGCAGCCCGTGGAAAGGAGGTATTTCGTTTTGAGACTTTTGGCAACGAAGGTTTTTGGTTTAATGCCATGCGTATGCAGCAGGGTATGGACGAAGCAAAAGTTACTCCAAAGCAGATGTTGGCAATGGGTTTACACTTTGATATGGAAGCCCTTGATGCGGGTTTGAGGAAGACGTTGGAAGCGGAACTCAAAACCGACCTTTCCATGCAAAATGCACCACACCTTAACGACCCGAAAACGACAGTAATGCTGGTTAACAGCAATGCTGTAATAGGGATGGTGCCAAAAGATAGTAACAAGGATAAGAAGATAAACATTATGGAGGGCGACATGGTTGGCGTGAGTTGCGCACTGTGCCATACAATAACGGATGCTTCTGCTTTTAATATGCCCGGCGGCGGAAGTGCAGGAAAGCGTATTGATGGTCCGGCGCCTATTACATTAAACATTGGCAAACTGCTGGCAACTGCTAAAAACTCAAGAGCTTATTACGCTAATTTACAATTAGCTATCGGGGGTAAAACTATTGGAAGGGCTTCTAAAGGTCTTGAGCCAACTTCAACGGAAGAAGAAGTGGATGCTTATCTGACTAATCCTGCTTTTTACCCGGTTGGTACGTTTGATGAAACGCATGATGGTATTGGCAACCCGGTTAAGAACGTTCCTCTTTTCCGGCAGGATTTGGCTGCTCCTTTTGGCACATCCGGCCAAAACGCGCTTCTTGAAAACATCAGCAATTCTTCCTACACTGCTAATTTAGATATGACCACTCTGGCTACGCCTGAAGGGAGACAATTTCTGTTTCTCCGGGCAGGTGATGCAGGGGTTAAAATTCATGAAAATTATAAACATATTTTGGAGGAAACAGGTGTAACCGGGTATCCATTCGTGGAGGCAAAATTAGTTGGCGATGCGGGCAATCCTAATCATGCTGTTGGCAGACGTGTAGATGATCAAAAGTTAAAGGACATGACTGCTTATTTGTTCTCTTTGCCAGCTCCTGCAGGAGGCAAAGTCAATACCGAAATGGCTGCCCGTGGGCGGGCACTGTTCCGGACAAACTGCACCGGTTGCCACAATGCGGATCAAAGCAAACCGGTTGATGCAAAGCTGCTTAATCTTAAATCAATTTGGCCGGCTTATAATCCAGGTCCTGCAGGTGTACGTGGAGATCCAAAACAAAGTGCCATCATTAATTCGCGGGGAGATTTTGATGATAAAATGGTAATAGTAGATGCAAGTGACCATGGTGAACCGAGGGGTAATGCATTACCTCTTCTGCTCGATTTAGATCGGACAACACTGTTTCTGCATAATGGTTCAGTACGCAGTCTTGATGAATTACTTAACCCTAACCGGGGTAAAGTATCCCCTCACCCTTTTTACATTGACAATGCATCTCAAAGAGCAGAATTAGTGGAATTTTTGAGAGGCCTGGATACCAACCCAACAAAATAATTATCTTATAAAACCAATTAATTAAACAGCAACAAGCTAACCTTAAGCAAGGGAAGAAATTGAAAGAGAGTCAGAACCATTAGCTATACCGAAAATGTGGTAAGCTCTTTTAATATTAATTAAATAGAGACAATTTATTGTTTGTTTCTCTTAATCCTGATTATTTTACCCTCGTTGATTTACCCCCCTGTAGAATACGATAGGTATGCCTGAAACACTTCATGAATATTTGTTTTGTATCAAGTGCCTTACAAGTCAACTTGTTACTACTTTCAACGATTAGAATGATACCGCCTCACCCAATGATTTTGAGAAAGCATTGGACCGTTCAAAACTCATAATAATACTTAAACATTATTAATACAATATAAAAGCAGGCTGTAAAAATTTATAAAAGGAAAATCGTTAAGAGGCAACAAAAAGGTTAGCATAGGTATACTTACTTTATTAACAGCGAATAGTTTTAGCATACAACCGTAATACTTCTGTGATAACTTCCTCAGATGTTTAGTCTTGCTTTGTATAGTTAAAAAGCAGGTACTTCTAAACTTTAATCTCCCATATGAGATAACTCCTTAGTTTGTTTGCAGTTTAAATAAATTTTATTAAATCATTTCCTCATCTTAAAATTACAAAAAAATGAAATCATCAATTCGGTTATTTACAGGTTTTGCTCTCGCACTCCTGATTTTTTCAGCCTGCAAAAAAAATTCAGAGCCAACTATGCCTAAGCTGCGGAGTTTGCCGAACAGACTGGCAAGCGCCATGGAAATTGATACAGTAAACGCGACGGCTGTTTTGCCGCTTTATCGCGGACAAGATGCCAACGGGGGCGACGTTTACTACATTATTACTGAGTCAAACAATGTAGACGAATCAATTAAACTTGGATTGAATTGGACTCCCAAACTAGTGCACGCCATTGGTACAAAAGCTGTGCAGGCCGCCACCGTCGTAAACGGAGGTCCCAAAAATCCTAATAACTTTCCGGTTCTCAAATTCTCTGGCAATGTGGATTTTTCCCCTGAAAAGAAGCTGGTGCCCGGTCCCGATCTGTTTCCACTTGATCCCGCTACCGAACCTGGCTCTGTTGGCGATGCAAATTACAGTCCTCTCGTTTCTTATGATGGAAAGATTGTATTTAATGCTTCTCACCTCGCCAACAGTACCGGCGTCCATGAAAAAGTAATCAGTATGGATAAAGATAAAATGACTGTAAAAATAGATTTGACAAGGGGATTTTATGAAGGCTTCCCCATTCTGTATTCAAGCACAGAAGCATCTGATAATGATCTTGCAGCGCTGGAAGGAGGAACATTTGCGCCTAATATGGCTGCAGCGCCCAATCCCGGAGATGACAAATCCTTTCGCTCAGCTCGTGAGGCCCTGATCCCGGTAATTAATGGACCAAGGGGTGTAAACAACCCTAACAGACAGGGTCTTCAGTCTGCAGTGTTAGGCGAAGGTGATCCCCTTAATATTTTTCAGGAGCAGGCAGGATGTGAGAACGCAGACGACCCCGGTTCATTTTGTGATGCCGCTGCTTATAGCCCTTTATGGGATGTGCACCCGGTGATGTGGACAGATGATGCCATTAAAAATGGAAAGAGAACCAGAGTTACTACCGATAAATTTGAAAAAATTGCACCAATTAATATTATTGAACTATATGCCGATGGCTTTTTATTACCGGGGGGTATGGGTGTACGCAATTCCTCTCTTGGAGGTCTTAACGCTGCCGGCCCTGCAGGTGGACGTGGCATAATAGTTAATTGCCCAATCATTTTTGTACCTGAAGAAGCGCAGTAGACATTG
>JBBJMD010000154.1:0-8952 GCA_037719925.1 Ferruginibacter sp. | reverse complement strand
TTACGCAATCTCCATGTCGCCCTACAGGATCTGGCGACATTTTTCCAAATCATTTCTACCAAAATATCGCCTTTATGAGGCTTTGAAAAATTGTAATATCCTTCAATATCGTTTTCGAAAATGTGAATTTTTTAAAGTTCTGGTAATGAAATCCGAATGACGTACTTACAGGGCTTTATTCAAATTTTACCATTACTTTTCTACCAAAATACCACCTCTATGAGGCTTGAAAAATGGTAGTATCCCTCGAAACCGGTTTTGGTTAAAGTGCATTTTATAAAGTTGGCAAAACCTCACAAAAGCGTTTTTTGCCTGTTTTGTTTACGCAATCTCCATGTCGCCCTACAGGATCTGGCGACATTTTTCCAAATCATTTCTACCAAAATATCGCCTTTATGAGGCTTTGAAAAATTGTAATATCCTTCAATATCGTTTTCGAAAATGTGAATTTTTTAAAGTTCTGGTAATGAAATCCGAATGACGTACTTACAGGGCTTTATTCAAATTTTACCATTACTTTTCTACCAAAATACCACCTCTATGAGGCTTGAAAAATGGTAGTATCCCTCGAAACCGGTTTTGGTTAAAGTGCATTTTATAAAGTTGGCAAAACCTCACAAAAGCGTTTTTTGCCTGTTTTGTTTACGCAATCTCCATGTCGCCCTACAGGATCTGGCGACATTTTTCCAAATCATTTTACCAAAATATCGCCGCTATGAGGCTTTGAAAAATTGTAAATGACATCGTTAACGGTTTTGGCATAGTGGTAATTAATACGTAATATTTCGCCGTGCACCAACAATTGACAACCCCTATTGTTTTACAGGGACACCTATAGTAACTTTGCACAAATTTTTAATATGCACTCTTCTATTGATATCCTGGTAGACCATACCGCCGATACAGATCTGAAAACAATCGCTGAAAAAGTAAAACAGCAAAACAGGATAACCGACCAGGAAGGCATACGATTATTTGAAAAAGGAAGTCTTGCTTTTGTGGGAGCTCTTGCAAATTATATCCGGGAAAAAAAACACGGTGACACAACCTACTTCAACCGGAATTTTCATATCGAGCCAACCAATGTTTGTGTGTTCAGTTGCAAATTTTGTTCTTACTCACGGCTCTACGCTCATAAGGAGGAAGGCTGGGAACTGAGCATCGCGCAAATGCTGGACATTGTGAAAAGTTATGATGGCAAACCTATTACAGAGGTGCATATCGTTGGTGGCGTTCATCCAAAAATGAACATGGAATATTTTATCGAACTGATGCAGAAGATAAAGGCGCACAGGCCATCACTTCATGTGAAGGCTTTTACGGCTGTTGAACTCGATTATATGTTCCGTAAAGCGAAATTGTCTATTGAAGATGGAATGAAAAGATTGCAGGCAGCCGGGCTCGACAGTCTGCCCGGTGGTGGCGCCGAAATTTTTGCACCTGAAATCAGGCAACTTATTTCAGCCGATAAGGTAGACGCAGTTGGCTGGCTTAAGATACATGAAGTGGCCCATGATCTGGGTATGCATTCTAATGCAACAATGCTTTACGGACATGTTGAGCAATATGAACACCGCATCGATCATATGTCAAGGCTGCGGGCATTGCAGGATAAAACCGGCGGGTTCAATACATTTATACCGTTGAAGTTCAGGAACCATGATAATGACATGAGCCATGTGCAGGAATCAACGACCATTGAGGATATGCGGTTGTACGCGATTGCAAGGATATACCTTGATAATTTCCCTCATATAAAGGCTTACTGGCCTATGCTTGGGCGCCAGAATGCACAACTGAGCCTTGCCTTCGGCGTAAATGATATTGATGGAACGATTGATGATTCTACTAAAATCTATAGCATGGCCGGCAGCGAAGAACAATCACCCTCAATGAGTACGGAAGAATTGGTTACCCTCATCAGGCAGGTTAAAAGAAGGCCCGTAGAGCGTGATACTCTGTATAATATTGTAAAGGATTTTAGCGATTTTGATTTTGCAGATTGCTCACCTGATCCACAGTTGAATTAACCAGTGCCTTCTGCCGGGAATTACATAAATATTGATCATGGAAGAATTGTTAGATCTTATCATCGTTGGGGGTGGCCCTATTGGCCTTGCCTGTGCGCTGGAAGCTAAAGATAAAGGTTTGAATTACCTTATCCTTGAAAAAGGATGCCTGGTGAACTCCCTCTACAATTACCCGGTTAACATGACCTTCTTTTCAACTTCGGAAAGACTGGAAATAGGGGGTGTACCCTTTGTGAGCAACAATGCGAAACCGACCCGCAGTGAATCGCTGGAATATTACAGACGAGTAGCCGTATCTTATTCCCTGAATCTTCATTTGTTTGAAGCAGTAATAAAAATAACAAAAGAGGTTAATGGGTTTAAAGTATTCTCCGAAAGGCAAAGCTATGCTACCTCCAACATCATTATTGCAACGGGCTTTTATGATATACCGTTCCTACTGAATGTTGAAGGCGAAAACCTTCCCAAAGTGACACATTATTATAAAGACCCGCACTTTTATGCATTTGAAAAAGTATTGGTTACCGGCGCCAGTAATTCGGCCGTTGATGCAGCATTGGAAACCTGGCGTAAAGGGGCTGATGTGACCATGGTAATCCGGGAGGGTGAAATCGGTAACCGGGTGAAATACTGGGTTAAGCCTGATATTGAGAACAGGATAAAGGAAGGTTCCGTAAAAGCTTATTTTAATTCCACTATCGCCTCTATCAGGGACACTGAGGTAGATATCAATACACCTGTGGGGATTGTAACTATTGCCAATGACTGGGTAATTGCCATGACAGGTTACCAACCAGACCTTGCTTTTCTAAAAAAAACAGGTATCGAATTATCACAGGATTCGATCAAAAAACCGTTTTACAATGAGAGTACTCATGAAACAAATGTAAAAGGCATTTATTTAGCAGGAGTTATTTGCGGCGGTATGAATACCCACAGCCTGTTCATAGAAAATTCGAGAGTGCATGCTGTAAGGATCATAGCGGATATAGCGCAAAAAAAACTGGATTAAATACCCTACATTATTTTTTGAGCTTGCTAGTTTTATGTGGAGAAAGGTGTAACAGGCAATTCCTTATTTAATGAGCTGCTGATCAATTAATAATTATTTGAGGCTCGGGAAAAATACCAGCTCTAAAAAAAGCATTTCAGCAAAGGAATATATTGCCATCGTGACAAAACAAATACTATTGTTTGGGTAACATCTCCCCTCTTCCGTCACCATGAATTGCAGTGGTTTCTATATTTGCATTTTCCTTGGCTTGTATGGAATGGCCTCCTGTTTCCACTTCCACTGTTTTTGTGGTTACTGCATAATGATTGGGATAAATTTTAGCCCCATATTTTACCGCGTAAGCTTTGGTAAATTCTGCCCCAAAATATAAAATAACTGAAGAATAATATACCCACAATAATAAAACAACCAGTGAACCCGCCGCACCATAAGTTGAACCTACATTGCTTTTGCTTATATAAAAGGAGATACCGAATTTACCCAGCATGAACAGGATGGCAGTGGCTAAGGACCCTGCTATTACATCCCTCCATTTTATTTTGGCATCAGGCAGTACTTTGAAAATCACCGCAAAAATCAGGGTAGTAACAACGAGTGTTATAGCAACATTTATGACATAGAAAACCACAAGGGTTACATCCGGGAAACGGTTACTTAAAGCTTTGCTGAATCCATCTATTATCGCACTTACTCCTAATGAAACCAGTAAGAGAAATCCAAGGCTAACAATAACGGAAAAAGAGAGGAACCTGTTCTGCAGCATCTTTACCCAGCCTCTCTTCGGTTTAGGCTTTAATCCCCAGATGCCATTGATAGAATCCTGGATTTCCGCAAATACAGTTGTTGAACCTACCAATAATGTTATACCACCAATGATTGCAGCCACTTTACTTTTACCTGCAAGGGATGCGTTCTTAATTATTTCCTGTAATTGTTGAGCTGTATCTGCGCCTACAAAACCGGCTAGCTGACCATAGATCTCTCCTTCAACCGCTTCTTTTCCTAAAAATAAACTGCATAGCGAGATAATCACTATCAATAGTGGTCCCATGGAAAAAACGGTGTAATAAGCCAGGGAGCCGCTTAATTTCATTACCTTATCTTCATCAAATCCTTTGAAGGCATTTTTAAATACTTCAATAAATCCTTTAAAAGTGATCTTGGGTGCCATATGCATGGTTTTCCCTGAACAATACAAAAAAGCAGCCAACTTTAAGGTGGTTATCTGTCATAGCTGGTTTGGCAATTATTTTTCAAGAACCTACCCGATATCTGACTTCGCATGAAAGACAATGCTAAAATAAACCGGGCGCGTATTGATCAGGTTATGTAAGACATCAAAATTTCATCTATAAATCTATGCTCACTTTTAAGTTGGGTATATCTTCTTAGTAACCCTTCTTGTTCAAATCCTGCCCTTTGATAAAGCGCTATGGCTTTTTTGTTGGTAACAGATACGCTGAGTTCTATCCGTAAAAAGTTCTGCCGAACCGCTTGTTCAATGATTTCATTCATCATTTGAGCACCCTCGCCCTTTCCGGCAAATAAGGGGTGAATGGCGAGCCCGCCAAGGTAAACAACATGATCGTTCCGGTGCCGTAATGGGATAAGTTTAAACATGCCGGTGTTTACTCCCCCGTTCATATAAAGATATTTAACCTTGTCCCGGAGCAGGTCATCATAGATGGACCGAAAACTTGCGGCATCCATCAATTCATACAACAAGTAAGGGTTTACCTGTGGATGCATGTAGAGATCGTATAAAAAATCGAAATCCGGGGATATTGCCATCCTAATCATAGTATCTTTTTACAGGCAAATATCTCCTATTTTCAACTCCTTGTAGAAATAGAGTAAGTGCATTTAAAATGGTCGCTCGTTGGTTAGTCACTCGCTATGGAAGCGAGTTGCCAGATGTCTCTCCACCTACCAGGGTACTCCAAAGGAATTGAAATTTATAATGCGCCCCGAACTCCTCAGGTAATATAAAAGAACCCGGACTTAAAACATGCCATGTTAATAAGCAAAACCTCCCAAGCAGTAAATGTTATACTTATGTGAATATGTTAAAGCCGGTAAGATTGTTGTACCAATTAATCGTCTTATACATGTATTATCCCTAGAAACAATACATTAACAATTAAAAATACTCATAATGGAAATGACAATAACTTCACGAATAAAAAAGGGTTATAAAATTGCTGGTATTACAATAGTAATTCTAACATGTTTATATAGCCTGGATTCCGTGGCCCAGGGCGACAGGCGCAGGGAATATAATTCTCAGCAAAGCCAGGAACGCCCACGAATAAAAAGAGAATCTTCTATACACCAGCAATCGCCTGCCATTAACCGTTATCCCTCTCCTCCCCGTAACCAGGGAAATGCAGGGATTATAAATGACCGCGCAAGCAGAAGGAATAACAATGGTTTTAACCGTTCCGGAAACGGATACGATCGCCCGAATGGTTTCACCCGGCCGAATAATATAAATCGCCAGGGTAATAATGATGTTACCTCCAATCGTCCCGGATACAGTTACAACCGCGGTAACAGTAATGATTTTAACCGTAGGAGTTACAATTATAACAATGGTAACCGTGGCAATTATGGCCGTTATAATAACAACCACAGGAGGCCAAATTATATCCACGGTAATCCGAACTGGCGTTTTGCTTGTGCACCGAGGCGTAATAGTATTTTCAATACCCTTCCCTCTTCGTATTTCAGTATAAATTTTGGTGGATTTGGTTACCGGTATTATGATGGAATTTTCTACAGGCCATATAATAATGTGTTCAGGGTGGTTGTGCCCCCGATCGGTATTTTTGTAAATGTACTGCCCCTTGGTTATAGCAGGATTTATGTAAATGAATACCCTTATTATTATTATAATGGCACCTATTATGATCAACGCCAAAATAATTACACGGTTGTTTCTCCCCCGGTTGGTGCGGTCGTTGAAAGTTTACCAGATGGTTATGAAACGGTAACTATTGACGGAGAAACGTATTATTCTGTAGATGGCGCTCAATATAAGCCCGTATCACAGGAAAATGGCGAGATCTGGTATGAAGTGATTAAGGCAAATTAATCAAAAATCAAAAGCATAATAATTAAGTAAAATTTTTTAAGCAGTGGGATCTGGTTGATAAATACAAAGGCTATTTCTAATTTTGGATGTAGCCTTTTTTAATTTGTACCATGCCCTCGTACTCCCACAACCTGTTCTACTGTGCATCAATTAATAACCAGGGTAACATTTGGATCCGTTCTTACTCAAACAAATCGCCTTGTGAATTAGCTGTAACTTCCTTCTTTTCCCAATTCATTTCCACACTTTTGGAATAGTCTGTAAGTTTTGCTCCGAAGGCTTTCCAACCCATCACTTCGACCAATTTCGGCACTTTGAATTTAGCCCGTCTTACTAATTGGCCTCGTCCGCTTTGAACAATAAGCACCGGGTCTTCTTCCGTAGTGATCATTTCAAGCCGGTTATCTTTTCCTTCCTTTATAAAAAAGAATTTACTATGCAGGGTAGTGGTCTCAATTTTAAAGCGTTTGATATTATAATGCAATTTTTCGTTATCGAGATAAACCGCTGTGATCACTTTCTCTGGCTTAAATTTCTCAATAAGTATCACTTTTTCAACGTCGAACCGCTGCGTTAATTCCTGGTCAGTTATCTCGTAATTACCGTCGGTATAAATAACCAGTAACCTGTCTGCAGCCTCAAATTTGCCGAGGTATTCTCCTTTCTCCTCTGTATTTATCCTGCCGAATTTATTATCAAACCATAATTTTTTTGCATCCAGGGTCGACTTTCCGGCTTCTTTAAATTTAACCGATTTAACCGGGTACTTTGTTACTTGGTTTCCGATACTGGCCCTGCCTTTTATTTCTAATTCTTCAAAATAAAATTCCAGTTCCTTTTTTTTCGCACTGCAATTCGGACTCAAAATAATCTTCACCATTTCCGCTTCACCATTAGGGTTAGCTGAAAAATAATGGGTCCGGCTCTTATCTGCCCCTTTTGTAAGATCATATTCTTTATCGCGTGTGACACCGGTTACATTAAACCGCTTGGCATAACTTACCCCCGTTTTTCCATCTACATAGATCATATTGCATAGTGTCATCATTCTTTGTTACGTCACTGCAGGATTTCCTTCCCGATGAAGGCCTTTTCCGAGACCCTTACCACTTTCATAATGCCCCCTTTTGTGAACGCGACGATATCTTCAAGGTCTGAAACTTCTGCTACCAATTCGTCTTTCTTCAGGCCGGTGCCAATAAATCCATCCGCAAAATTTACATACAATTTTGTGTTTGCAATAGCGACAGACTTGGCCTGTATGGTATCAAATAATTTAATCTCGGTCTTACGCTCCCTCCCTTTGCCATATTTTTTTAACAGGTTATCATAGTAGGTGACGGCGTAATCGGTTAAATGTTCAATATCATATTGTACCTGCCTGATATCTGCCTCCAATCCTTTTATCTGTTGATTTAACTCGTCGATATCCAGCCGGTAGATACGGCGTACAGGCTTTTCCGTTAGTTTAACAATATGTCCGGGTGATCTCCCTGCGCAGTTGCTTTTAAAAGGTGTAAATGCCTGGTCGATGGCGATGAGCACTTTGTCCCAGGTGGCGTGTTTTTTTCTAACTCTTTGTATATTTTTTCTTCAAAAAAATCTTTCCAATGAAGTGTAATGCCATTTTTCCTGCAGCTCCTTTAATTTTATCTCAAGTTCCTTCCGCAATAATTCTTTTGTGTTATCTGTAGCAATGCGTAATAGCTCCGCACGCCTAAAACTTGGCCATATCTACAATGACACAAGCATTGGGCGAGATGCTTACCTCGCAGTCGGTGAAGGCGTAGAGTGCATCTATTGTAATATCCGGAGAAATACCTGGAGCAAGTTCAATGATGATCTCAACAGCGGCAGCCGTATGATCAAGCACTTTTTTTATCTTAATTTTCCCCTGGTCATTTGCCTTTACAATGCTTTCCATCAACTGGGTCGTTGTTACTCCAAAAGGGACGCTTTTTATCACCACGCTTTTTTTATCCTGCTCTTCTATGATCGCTCTCACCCGTACCTTTCCTCCACGCTTGCCTTCATTGTAATTGGTTGCATCCAGGGTTCCGCCCGTTAAAAAATCCGGGAGCAATTCGAATTTTTTACCCCGCAAATATTTAATTGATGCTTCGATGAGCTCACAGAAGTTATGCGGTAAAATTTTGGTGGCCAGTCCAACCGCGATCCCTTCAGCTCCCTGGGCACGCAACAATGGAAATTTCATCGGGAGTGTCACAGGTTCATTTTTCCTGCCATCATAACTGACGGTCCAGTCCGTTGTCTTTGCATTAAATGCTACTTCCAGTGCAAACTTGCTCAGCCTTGCTTCAATATATCTTGGTGCGGCTGCATCATCCCCGGTACGTACATCCCCCCAATTTCCCTGGGTTTCCACCAGCAGGTCCTTTTGGCCAATATTTACCAGGGCATCGCCAATGCTCATATCACCATGGGGATGGTACTGCATGCTTTGCCCGATTATATTGGCAACTTTGTTAAAACGGCCGTCATCCATTTCCTTCATGGCATGCAGGATCCGGCGCTGAACCGGCTTAAGGCCATCTTCGAGTGCAGGCACGGCCCTCTCCAGGATCACATAGCTGGCATAATCCAAGAACCATGTTTTATACTGGCCGCCAATACCGTTATCGGTATGAATATAATCTTCTTTATTTTTGCTTGCTGCCATGTTATACCTCGCGTTTAAATCTCGTATAGCTCTAACGGCTGCCCGTTTGGATCATAAAAAAAACAAAATCTTTTCCTGATTAAATCATCGGTGCGGATACCTTGTACCTCCACACCTTTTGCAATTAATTCAG
>JBBJMD010000035.1:0-25973 GCA_037719925.1 Ferruginibacter sp. | reverse complement strand
GTAGTAATAGTAGTTTTTATCTTATATGAAATAGAAAGACAAAGCTAAAGGACATGTAAGCAAATTTGGTTCTCAACTTCTCTGTGTGAACGGGTGTGTTAGCTTGTTGTTGCTGTAAAACACTGTAAAAATCCCATCCGGTTTATTGCATGTTGTCATCCAGGTTTAAACTGGTTGATTTTTTATAATTCTCTTACATCCAGGGAAGGCTTAAAATGAAGTTTATTGGTGTTAAAAGCAATGCCGACCCTTTGTACCTGGTCGCCCGGAGTTGAAGGTTGGGTGGTAGTGATAGCTCCCGGGCTACCTGAACTCAGGTAAACCGCGGCAGCTCCAAAGGACCAGGCATCATTCCTGATAAACCCTTCGATGAGCATTTTGCCGGAGGCATTTGCAGCGATTGTTTCCAGCGCCATGCGTTGTACAGGGGTAGTTGCAAATGCGTTGGCTTTCGCCTTATTCCATTTATTTGTGGCGAAATCCAAATACAATACATCACCAAAAACGATTGCTTCACCAGCTACTGCAGTTTCGTAGGTGCCAACAAAATTTTGATTAGTGATCAGGGTTGAAGTGATATCAGTGGAGGCCGGAGCCGATGACCAGCGTAGCAGACCCGAACCATTGGTAGTTAATAATTGTCCGCTGGTACCATCTGCATTTGGTAAGGTGTACACCGTAGCGCCTGCTGCATCAGCCGGGGCAAAGCCCACATAACCGGAGCTAGCGCCTGATAACCTCAGCGTACCCTTTACATCCAACTGGCTACCGGGAGCAGTCGTATTAATACCGATATAACCATTTTGATCGATCCTCATTCTTTCTGCCTCTGCAGTGGTATTATTGGCCGTAGTTTTAAAAAACATATATGCGCCGTGAGCAGAAGTCGACCAGTTTTGCGTAGTCTTTACTTCGATGCCTGTCGCGATCACATCACTCCAGGAGGCGCCATCATACCCTACGAAATGAAGGGCGCCCAATATTGTTCCATTAGTAACAGGCTGGGGCGCTGCTTTGTTCCCGGCGGAAACCTGGAGTTGCAGACTCGGAAAATATCCCTGGTTACTGTTATTGTACATACGGGCTGCGATCCGTATTGGACCAGCAGGATCTTCAACCTGATCCTGTGATCGGGTCTGACACATTTAGTCCACAGCCTTCTTCCCGTAAGGCGCATTGCTTCTATATTATTTGTTTGAAATAAATCGACCTTGTCAAGTGTTCTAAAAAGTTGAACCCGGGGTGGAGCCGGTATTGCCGGTAAGTTTCCAACGTCATTCGTGAGTTTGATAAATCGGTGGCTGCCGATGCACCTCATTTACTATTGATAGCAGGTTAGTGCCGTTTAGAGAAAGCATTGGTGGTAGAACCTGTACCAAATCCCAGGGTTGTCCAGTTGGGTACAGCCGGGGTACCCTTATTAACCTTAAACGTATTTTCGGTGGTGTTATAAATTAACAGGCCATTTGCTGGCAGTGGAATGGTATTTTGTAAGGTTGTTGTCATGCGCGGGGTTAAAATCCCTTGCTTACACTGCTTACATCAAGGATAGCGCTTGTGTCCGTAAATTTCCCACCGTTGATTGCTATATTCTGACCGTAGAATGTTGAGATAATTGTAAGCTGACTTATCAACAGCATTGGGGAAAGTTTTTTCATATTTCCAGGTTTAGATCTATTAGTTTTTACTAGGTTGGATTATTATTATTTTATCGAGCATCCCTTGTATCGGTGATCATGTTTTATGCTCAATTATTCCGTCCGCACTTATTGAATGATAACCTTTTGCGTGTTATGGCTATCATCCTGCCCGATAATTTCTAATTGGTAACTACCTGCAGGCAATTTATTACCCGTATTTATTGCCTGGATGCTGTTTCCGCCGGCGTGTTTTAAACTGTTGGTATAAAGCGTTTGGCCGATCGTGTTAGTTAATCTTACCAGGTAAGTTCCAGCAGGCTGATTATTCATCTGTAAGTTGATTATCTTTCCTTTTACAGGGTTGGGGAAGATGCCAAATCCCGTCCCGCTGTTTCGCATTGTTACTTTCACGATGGCACTATACCTGATCTCTCCGCTTCTTTCATAGGTTTTAATCCTGTAAAAGTTAATTCCCTGAACTGCATTAACGTCTAACCAGCTGTAACTATTGTATTTATTATCGGTCCCGGATACATTCATAACACCTGCCTTTGTGAAGACAACCCCGTCTGTTGATTTTTCTACATCATATTTCCAGCGATTGATTTCATTCTCAACTTTCCAGTCAACTACTATGTCATCATTCTGTTCATTTGCCACTACATCCATGATCGTGAGGGGTAAAGTGGATATTTCTTTAAACACCAATCTAAATCTTTTGGCTACTGAAGAAGCTGCATTGGCATCGATATTAAAACTGATCCGGGTGGTGCCGGAAAGGTTAACAGGCGTGCTGGTGTTCAGGTAACTGTCCTGGAGTAACCCCACCAAATTTGTTTGCTCAAAACCATTTATTACCAATTCAAACTGGTAGTTCCTTTTAACCATCTTTGACATAGTAAAGAACAAAGTGTCATTGGCGGTAAGGGACGGTCTTCTTTCCGCTGCCACTGTTGAAGTATAGCGCTGTATTGCAAGATTCTCATTTACATTACCAAATTTTAAGGCGTCATCCCGGTCAACCTGCAGGTTGAAATTGTCATTAAACTCCGCTATGACACCATCTGCAAGGATGGTCGTATTATCAGTTTCCTGCAAATACAAGTTATTGCGTATTTGTCCAATACCTGAACCAGTGGGTGTATTGGGAGTAAGTGGTCTGAAAACCAGGTTATTGTTATTACCCGACTTATTGTTCTCGTTAAAACTGATCGATGCCGTGCCATTTAACTTTGTTTCTACAAAAAATGCCTGGCTGGATTGGATATCCCTGGTTTGAGAACTGCCGGAAATGGAAGTAACATACACACCATCATTGTCCAGGTCGTCCATCATTACATAACCGCCAAGGAGATTAATTAATGGATCCCATACATAAAACCTTTTTACCAGGTTTGTCAGCGATACTTTATTAAAGTCGATGGGAGAAGCATACGGGTTACCAACAAGCGTGTAACTATTACTGGTAGCGCCTGCAGCAAAGGTTTGGGTACCCGTCTGCAAACTTCCGATGCTGTTTAAAGTAGTAATATTAGTATTTGAAATATTGGTATTGTTGGGATCCCGGTCGCCCCTTACAAAAACGAAATAACCGGTATTGTCGGCACTTCCGGTGCAACGCGGAGAAATAGGAAGGTGCGTATTCGCCACATTTGAAAAAGACTGTGTGGCAGCATTCCATGTTTTAAGTGAAGGGTTGTTTTGAAAACTTTGGTCAAGGCCATTTCCCGCCACCCCTGTCGGGTTTGGACCGGTTACGAGCGTGCCTAAACCCGGCGTGTAAATCCCATAGTTTTGCCAGGTTCTGTATATTGTATTTGAGTTGGTTACGGGCGCGGTCATCAGGCGCCATGCCCTTCTTGAAGGGATATATCTTTCCACATTCGCTTTTCCAATGATCTGGCTGGCCGCAGGCACCACATCTACTCTTGCGGTGAGAACAGCGTCAGATTTCAAGGTAAGGTTGCTATCAGTATACAGGTTACCAGCGTTTACCGCCAGTACATTTTTTACCCAAACCGCAGATTTCAAGGCAACGCCATAGGCAGATTTAACAATGGATAAGTTGTGAAAGCTGGTAGTTTTGTTGCCGGCAATATAACTTACCAGGGTATCTGTATCGCCACTGAATTTTACCGTACTGGTAGAGGCTGTAAACCTGCCGTTGTTTTGGGGGCGTTGTTGAGCACCAGCGTAATATTGCCGTTCAATACCAGGCTGCTGCGCGGATTGATTGTTATACCCTGGGCATGAACAAACACCGGCACCACGATATAGGGCAAAATACAAAGAAGTGATATAATATATTTCCTGGAGTCTTGGGCTGCTGATAAAGCGAGGGCGGATACAGGGGCGTAAATTTTTATCATAAAGACGAGTTTCTAAGGGGAGTATTTTTCTTGTACCCACCTTAAATCTACTAATGTGCCAAGTAAAACTGATACTGATAATCAGCCAATTAGCCAGACTTAAACTATTTGATTTCCAGCCCCCAGACCTTCTTTCCCGAATTCGGAATTTACAATTTGGATTGATCTCCGCAGATTCCTACTGATCGCATATGGACGAATGATTTTTGAGAGGCGTTTAACCGTTTCATAAGGGGGGCAGCAGTACATTTTGATTGTGGTTAATTTCAGGTAATTACAAACAGGCAGAGTTTTGTAAAATGAATAATGTGAAAAATTCATGGCGCCTGCAATCAATTCTTAACCGGTTTATTAAAGTGCTAAATTGCAGACAATAGAAACAACTATGAAGTATTACCTGATTGCAGGGGAAGCCAGCGGGGATCTGCATGGAAGTAACCTTTTAAAAGAATTGAAAAAATTGGATGCGCATGCACATTTCCGTTGCTGGGGCGGCGATAAAATGGAGGCTGCAGGTGCTACCCTTGTAAAACATTACCGCCAATTGGCTTTTATGGGATTTGTAGAAGTGATTAAAAACCTGCGCACAATTTTTAAAAATCTAGCTTATTGTAAAAAAGATATTTTAATATATGCGCCCGATACATTGATACTAATCGATTATCCCGGGTTTAATTTACGCATCGCCAAATGGGCAAGGCAACAGGGGTTGAGGATTATTTATTATATTTCCCCGCAGGTTTGGGCATGGAAAGAGAACCGTGTAAAAGCAATTAAGCTGCACGTGGATAAGCTGCTTGTGATCTTACCTTTTGAAAAATCGTTTTATAAAAAATGGGATTTCGAAGTGGAATATGTTGGACATCCCCTGGTACAGGTGATTGATGAATTTATTGCCATGAATACGTTGGGTAGTGCTCACCCCGGCGATGGCCGCACGGGGCTTCCGGCTTACGGTTCTCCTGTTATTGCACTATTGCCTGGAAGCAGGAAACAGGAAATCCTGAAGAAATTACCGGTTATGCTGGCAGTGGCTGTAAATTTCCCTGACTATCATTTTGCACTGGCAAAAGCACCTGGTATTGAAGATAATTTTTATGACTTGCTATTATCGCCGTATAAAAATGTTTCCTCAGTAGTCAATAAAACTTACGAGTTATTAGCCGTGGCTGCGGCAGCGCTGGTTACCAGTGGTACGGCTACGCTGGAAACGGCTTTATTCGGTGTGCCGGAAGTGATTTGTTATAAGGGTAATGCAATCTCTTTCCAGATTGCAAAAAGGCTGATTAAAATTAAATACATCTGCCTGGTCAACCTGATCATGGATAAGGAAGTAGTGAAGGAATTGATACAGGATGACCTGACTGTAAACAATATAACAGCAGAATTAAAAAAGATATTATTTGACCCGGTCAAAAAAGCACAATTAGAGGAAGATTACCTCTCCTTAAGGAACTTATTAAGCAAAGGTGGCAATGCTTCTGCTAATGCCGCAAAATCTATCTATGGATCTATGAAAGGTATAGTGGAGGCATAAGCGATTGAGCTGGTAACAGGTGATCCAAGTTGGACGTACTCCCTTATCAAACCATTAAATTATTATGCAGGTAAAACCCCGTTGGATTTTTAAAATCTGTAATCTCGGCATTGACAGGATCCACCCGCATTTTAGGATTATCTTCTCCATAATTTTATTGCCAGGATAATCATACCAGCAAGAAAAAGTAGGATAGAAATGCGGTTAATGCCGTGCATATACTTTACAAACTGGGTATTGGGGGCATTAGGATCTTTCTTCTTTAAATATAAATATTGCGCAACCTGGTTCCATACTCCCATGATGATATACTTTTGTCTGTAAAATAACAAAACAAACTTGATTTTGTTGATAATGTTAAAAGCCAAACGTGATGAATCCGGTTTCGTTTGGTCTTCGTATCTTTTTATACTTAATATTCATAATTATGGCCACCCGCTTTATATTTTTAGTTGTTTTTTTATTGGCAGCTTTTGCCGGTTTCAGTCAAAAGCATCAATTCACCGTTAAGAAGACAGATGCAGAATGGCAAAAATTACTGAGTCCAGAAGCATACGTGGTAACCCGGAAGGAGGGTACAGAACGCCCTTACTCCGGGAAATATTGGAACAACCATGACGAGGGGATTTACCAGTGCGTAGCTTGTTCTCAACAGCTCTTTAGTTCCGCCACAAAATTTGAAAGTGGCACGGGGTGGCCAAGCTTCTGGCAGCCCCTGAATAAGGCTAACCTGCTTGTTGAAAATGATAATAGTGGCGGTATGGAGCGGACTAAAGTTTCCTGTAGCAGGTGCGGAGCTCATCTTGGGCATGTATTTGAAGATGGTCCCAAACCAACAGGCCTCAGGTATTGTATGAATTCTGTATCGATGACATTTACCAAAAAATAACGTCGGGGCAATAGGCCGGGAAGTTAGCCCGGATAAAAAAGGGTAATATTAAAAGTGTAATTTAGGAGAAAGATGCTTCACAAAAAATTACGTTCGTTCCTCTTTTCTTTTAAGTTGAATGCGTTTACCAATATGCACAAAAAATAATATACCGGCAATTACAAAGGGTAAACCATATGTGAGGCCCATTGCAGTATCGTGTTTTGTGATAAAATATACCAGCAGTATAATTCCACCGGCTTCCATTAACAGGCTGCCGGTAAATTCTTTGTACCAGCTTATCAGGTACCCCGTAACCGGCAAAATCAGCATTAGTATAAAAGGCATGAAATTATTATCTTCAGATTTCAATGTCAAAGGCACTCCTTTTCCGGCAATAAAAAAAAGTACAAAAATGGAGGCCACCAAACCGGCGCTTTGTGCAGCTATTTTATAAGGCCGGATATGATGTTCAGGCTTTTTTGGATGGTTCATGCTTTGGATTTTTTGTTCAAAGTACTTTATTTTAGTTATACTTCGGGCGATTTAGATATTTTAAAAATTTGGGCCACCCAGGCCTGCCTGGTAAAGAGGATTATTAATCCGCAATTTTAATCAAAGTTCATGGAAATGGAAATAATTTATAGGTCGGGCACAATACCCACGGCAACACAGGTCATAGATCTTTATAACAACGCCGGCTTACCCCGACCAACAAACGATGAGGACCGCATCCGGAAAATGTTTGAAAATTCCAACGTCATTATTACGGCGTGGCATGACGATTTGCTGATAGGTGTCTCCCGTGCAATTACCGACTGGGTCTGGTCCAGTTACCTTGCCGATCTTGCCATAAGGAAGGATTATCAAAATGCTGGTATCGGGAAAAAACTTATTACGCTCACAAAAGAGACAGTAGGTGAACAATCAATGGTGTTGTTACTTTCCGTCCCAGACGCTATGGAATACTATCCGAAAGTTGGCTTTACCAAATTAGATAATAGTTTTATGATACACCGGGCGAAGTAACGCGTAATGGTCGCTGATTCTTAAGAATTACATAACTTTTGCTTCCAGGGTTTAACAGGGCAGGGGATTACCTGGCATGTAATAATCATTCCATCAGCCAACGGAAAGGTTTGCGTGGTTTCGCATGATGCAGCTTAAATTTTACGACACTGTTTTTTTGAATATAGGCAACGGCTTCATCCACTGAATCAGTAAAGAGAAACAAATTGGGATCCTCCGGAGATATCGTTCCCGCTTCTTTCATCAGGTCGATATGCTTCACAAGCTGTTTATGAAATTCGGTATCAAAAATTACAATAGGGAATTCCTGGATCATTTTTGTTTGAATAAGCGTTAAAGCTTCAAAATATTCGTCAAGGGTCCCAAATCCACCCGGCATCACAACAAATGCATAGGAATATTTTATCAGTAATGTCTTTCTTACAAAAAAGAATTTAATGTTTACCCATTTATCTAAATATGGATTTGGGTGCTGCTCGTGCGGCAACACAATATTGCAACCGACGCTTCTTCCGCCAACATCTTTTGCACCTTTGTTAGCTGCCTCCATAATGCCAGGCCCGCCACCAGTCATGATGGTGAAGCCCAACCGGGCAATTTTGCCTGCAAGTTCTTCAGTTTTTTCATAGAACGGGTGCCCGTCTTTAAACCTTGCCGAACCAAAAATAGTAACGCAAGGACCCACGAAATGTAATGCCCTGAATCCTTTTAAAAATTCAAACAATACCCTTACGGAAAAGGCCAACTCCTTAAACCGATTTTGGGGCCCTTCCAAAAATTTAATTTCCGACCTTGTCATGCACGAAATTTTTCAAACTTACCTGTTTTTATTATGCGTTCCGGTAATTTTTTTGCCCATCAGGCAAATAACCGGCTTGCCTGCCCGGGTTAACCTGCACATCCCGAAAGTCCGTAAAGAATGGGATTGCTGAAGGTTTCTTACAAAGTAAAGATCGGTTACAAATTTTTTAATGTAACCGTTGCATTATAGTCAATTCTATATTCTGGAAATAAATCTTGCTGTAGGAAAATTCAGGAAAAAATAGTTTTTTAACGAACTAATAATCAATTATTTACGTTTTGGCATTATTAATGAAGGACAACGGAAAATTGAACATATGCAACTGAAAAAGGATTATAGGATTTATTTACTGGATGATGACATTTTCTATATGAATATATTTCAGCAACATTTGATCAATCTTGGGTATTCAGATATTTCAGCTTTTAGTGATCCTGCGGTTTGCTATAATCATTTGAATCCTCCACCCGATATTATTTTTTATGATCACGGAGTAGATTTTTTAGCGGGCCTGGAAGTATTAAAAGTGATCAAACGGCATAACCCGGATATTTATATGATATTTACCTGCGGTCCCGATGACGTCGAAATCGTTATCCAGTCCTTAAAATACGGCGCCTTTGATTATTTTGTGAAAGGAGAAAATGATGTTAAGAATATTGAGATGGTTCTAACGAAAATCCACCGGGTAAGGGAACTTTTGCAAAAAAACAATGTGGTGCGGTTCAAAAAATTTAACCGGGTTGATTGATCTGGATTATTTTCTCCATACAAACATAGCCGAACTATTCTGCATTGCCCTTAGCCTGGGTCCTTCTTAATTGACGCTTCCCTGTTGATTAAAAACCTCATCCCATTTACAACCTGCTCTTTTTATTGGTAACCCTTGCTAAACGGGAGTTGCCCGCCTTGTAAACATTCACCTTCACCCTCCAACGATAAGAATGCTACAAGACCTTACAACACACCTTTGCGCTCACCAGCAGGTGGAAAATATCAAAAGTGATTGGCAATCGCAATTTATTCTCAAAAGATGCGTTAAATTGTATGTTTCTGTTCATACCCGTTTTCACCAGAAACTACAATCAATAAACTAAGTATTAACCGGTGCTATGAAGAACTACCATTATTTTGGTGTTATCAAGTATACTGCGGCAGGATTTATCCTGGGGCTCATCCTGTTGATAGTTGGTGCCCTAATGAATTACCAGAATGGATTTAATGGCCCATGGTTCCATATCTTCGATTACTCCCCCGATTTCGCCATCATTGTATTTTCTCCCATTTTTTTCAGTTTACTGTTTGGTTTTGTTGGCCTCAAGCAACAGGAAATGGTCCAGTTCAACCTCGAAATAAAACATAGTCTATCTCAGGAACAGTTGATGAATTCCGCTTCCGACCATCAAATAAAATTATTGGCCAAAGTAATGTCACAGGTAAACGAAGGCATCATTATTTCAGACCGAAATGGGATGGTGCAGTGGGTCAACGACGGGTTTACTGAAATTTCAGGCTATACGCTTAACGAAGTAAAAGGAAAGGATCAAAACAGTATCCTGGACGGGCCATTTACGGATACGGCACTGACTAAACAAATGGCCGAGCGGTTATTTAATGGTGAAGCCGTAGTGGAAGAACTGGTAGGATACCATAAGAATGGCAATACTTTTTGGCAATCAGTGAGCACTAAACCCATATGTGATGACACAGGGGCTATCGTTAATTTTATTGCCATCCAAAATAATATTACAAGCCGCAAGGAAAAAGAAATCGCGATCGAAACATTGTATAAAGAAGTAGCGGATTATAAATTTGCACTCGACCAGTCGTCCATTGTTATCATTTTCAGTATTGAAGGAAAGATACTTCACGTGAACAGGAAATTCTGCGAAATAAATGAACTAACAGAGGATGAATTGCTGGGGAGGGATTACCGTTCCATCAGCATCAGCATGAGGGATAAGCGCATTGTAAAGCCCATTTGGGAAAAATTAGTGCAGGGAAGTTCCTGGAAAGGTGAATTGGTTAACCGGAATAAGAACGGCAGAACTTATTGGGTAGATACTACCATTGTTCCTTTATTGGATGCGGAAGGCAAACCATACCAGTTCCTGACGATCCAGCAGGACATTACCGAAAGAAAGGAACTGGAAAATCAGCTGGTAAGCAATAAAAATAAATTACAGCAAGCGATGCAGATTGCCCGCCTGGGCTCATGGGAAGTGGATTCGAATGGCAAGCTTACTATTTCCACCGAATTGCGAAATTTGTATAAACTACCGCTGGAAGGGGATATTACGGTGGAAGAGATTTTTGAAAATATTCACCCCGACGACCTGGAGAAAGTAAGGGAAACCCAAACCCTGGGACGCAACTTCCGGGAAAAACAAGAACTTGAATTCCGGTATATTATAGAAGGAGCCATTCATTATATGCTTTTAAATAATAATCAGCACCTGGATGAATTTGGTGCCTATATCGGCGCATTTGGCACGGTACAGGATATTACAGAATCAACACTGGCTGCACTTGCCCTGAAAAAAAGCGAAGAAGAAAAGGCGGTGGTACTGAATAATACCCAAACAATTATCTGTGTGCATGACATGAACGGGGTATTGCTTGACATCAACCCTGCAGCAGAGAAAATGAGTGGCTTTTGTAAAAAGGAAGTGATGGGCCTTAACCTTAAATTGATCATTTCACCCGAATACCACGGAGAATTTGATCAGTACATCCATACCATTAATAACAATGAAACGGCAAACGGCACTACACAGATCGTTACCAAATCGGGCACTAAAAGGATATGGCTTTATCAAAATACCGTTTATGCAAACAATGGCAATAAACCTTATGTGATCGCCAGTGCTATCGACATCACTGAATCGGTAAAGGCGCAGCATGAAATTGAAAAACAACAGCAATTTATCCGGCAGATCATTGATAATAGCCCGAATGTAATATTCATGATGAACGATCAGCGTAAGATCGTGCTTGCCAATCAAACATTCGCCAAATATTATCCGTACAATGAGAAAGAAATGCCGCTTGCTGAAAGTTTGTCTAATGGCCCGGATGATATTTTCCTGGGAGATATGGATAGTATCTTTGAAATGGAAGACGGGGAAACGATCCGGCTGGAAGGAAGCCTGAAAAATCCTGCAACAGATACTATTTCATGGTTCAGTATTATCAACAAATGTTTTAAAGAAAAAAATGGTAAAAAGTATATACTGGGCTTCGGAATGGATTTTACGGGCCGGTACCAGGTAGAAACTGACCTGATTGCAGCTAATGAACTTGTTGAAAGGTCCCTGAAAGTTAAGGACCAGTTTATATCCAACATGAGCCACGAAATAAGGACACCGCTCAATGCGGTGATCGGCTTTACCGACTTGCTTGCAGATACTTCCTTAAATAAGGAGCAGGAAGAATACGTGGATATCGTTAAAACTGCTTCGGCAAACCTGCTGGCGCTGATAAATAATATACTTGACCTCTCCAAAATAGAATCGAGCAACCTTGCGCTCGAAAGCATGCCCATAGATATCGGTAAGATTATCAGGGACGTGGTGAAGATACTTGAGCCCAAAGCAAAAGCTAAGGGAATACAGGTGAATACACACCTGGATGACCTTCTCCCTGCCAAAGTAATGGGCGATCAGCTTCGCCTTACCCAGGTAATGTTTAATTTGGTGGGCAACGCGGTAAAGTTTACCGATTCAGGAACCATTGATATCGGCTGCCAGGTAGTAAGGGGCTCCGACAAACTAAAAGATTACCTCGCCTTTTCCATTAAAGATACTGGCATTGGTGTGCCGGCAGATAAGCAAACGGATATCTTCGAGCGGTTTACGCAAGCCAATACCGACACACAACGGCTGTACGGCGGCACGGGGCTTGGATTAAACATAACCAAGAGTATCGTGGACCTCTATGGCGGAACATTGTCCATGGAAAGCGAACCCGGTAAGGGGACCACTTTTCACTTTATCCTGCCTTTCAAACGCCATACCGACACACCTGGTTCTACCATAGTCCCGGTTTTTGACGCCAGTAAGTTGCTGGCTATTAATAATGTTAAACCAATTCACATCCTGCTCGTCGAGGATAATATGATCAATGCCATGCTGGCCACACAGGTTTTATCCAGGAAAGGGTTTACTTTAGTACATGTCGTGAATGGCCAACTGGCTGTCGAAGCAGTACAGCAGCAGCCGTTCGATTTAGTCCTAATGGATATCCAAATGCCGGTGATGAACGGGATCAATGCCTCCATCGCCATCCGCCAACTGGCCGGAGAGGCCGCCCGGGTACCAATCATCGCAATGACTGCCCATTCATTGCATGGCGAAATGCAGAATTGTTACAATGCAGGCATGAATGGCTATGTAGCCAAACCTTTTAAACCGGATGATTTATTTAATACGATCATTGAGGCAGTCAGGCGCGATGATGACACTAAACCGGAAACGAAGCCCGCAAACGAACATGAATTAATCGCATAAATATTTTACTTAATAATAATAAATCAAATGATCCATACCCCTATCACTATCGACCTTACCTATCTTTATTCCCTCACCGGCGGGGATAAATCCTTTGAACAAATGTTGTTAAGCGGCACTGTGGCCGATGTAGATTCCATGATCAGCGCATTGAAAGGCTCCTGGGAAGGTTGCGACCCCGCCGGCATCAGGAAAAATGCCCATTCTTTGGTTTCATTGTCGGCGATCGCAGGAATGCCGCAGGTAGAAAACTGGAGCCGTAAGATCGACCAGGCGTTTTCGGATGGTGGATTTCATCCTGAACTGGCCCCACTGGCGGATAATATTATTGAAGGATGGCCCGCTGCCAAAGCTCAGCTTGAAGAAGTGATCGCTGCCGATTAGCCAATTTTTTTTTATTGAATATCTTGTAAACGCAGGTTCATACCGTCAAAGGCGTAACAATAGTGGCTGTAGTACACCAGCCCTTGATGCCAAACCTTAAATTGTTTGGACGGTATTGGTATGGTCACCGCATTCTAAAATATAGAATTCTCCTAAAAACGGAACAATTTTTTTTTGGGAAAATCGTTTTAAATACCTATGGTTGGAATCCTCCTAACATCCAACTCCAATATAATATGGAATCCTATAAAATATTCATCGTTGAAGATGATCCCTGGTATGGTGAGATCCTCGAATACCATCTTTCCCTCAACCCCGATTACGTAATTACCCGGTTTACAACAGGAAAAGAATGCCTGGCAAATATGTACAAACAGCCGGATCTGATTACCATTGACTTTTCGCTGCCGGATTATACAGGCGATGTCCTGTTCCAGAAGATCCGGGAAGTGAATAACCTGGTTCCGGTGATTGTCATCAGCGGGCAGGAGGAGATTGCCGTAGCAGTGAAAATGCTGAAACTGGGCGTTACCGATTACCTCGTAAAGGATGATAATACCAAGGATATTTTATGGAATTCCGTAATCAAGGTGAAAGAAACCGGCAAGCTTAAGAAAGAGGTAGAGACGCTACGAGAAGAATTGGGTCAAAAATTTTCTTTTGAAAAAAGTATAAAAGGACAAAGCCCCGCTTTGAACAGGATATTCGGGTTAATGGAAAAAGCGACCAAGACGAATATAAATGTTTCTATCAGTGGCGAAACGGGTACGGGTAAAGAAGTGGTGGCAAAGGCCATTCATTATAACGGAGACCGCAAACGAAAACCATTTGTTGCGGTTAACATGGCGGCTATTCCAAAAGAGCTCGTGGAAAGTGAATTGTTCGGCCACGAAAAAGGAGCTTTCACGGGGGCGGTTTCCAGAAAGGCGGGCAAATTTGAAGAAGCAAACGGGGGTACTATATTCCTGGACGAGATTGCCGAGCTTGACCTCAGCCTCCAAAGCAAGATACTTCGTGTACTGCAGGAAAGGGAGATCATACGCGTAGGTGGTAATGAAAAAGTGAAGCTTGAAGTAAGGCTGATTATTGCCACCCATAAAAACCTTGCGGATGAAGTGAGTAAAGGGCATTTTCGGGAAGACCTGTACTATCGTATCATTGGATTGCCGATCGAATTGCCGCCTTTACGTGACAGAGGAAATGATGTACTGATCCTGGCAAGGCATTTTGCGGATGAGTTTACGAAAGAAAATAAGCTAAGCCCCATAACCATCTCAGGCGATGCGAAAGAAAAACTGATGCGGTATAACTACCCGGGTAATGTGCGGGAATTAAAGGCGATGATCGACCTTGCCGTGGTAATGAGCAACGGAGATGAGATCACCGGTGATGATATTTCCTATACTTCGGCAAGGGCCGACGAATCATTTATCAATGAAGAAAAAACATTGCGCCAGTACACCTGCGACATCATAAAATATTTCCTTAAAAAGTATGATGATGATGTGATCGCGGTGGCGGATAAACTGGATATTGGTAAATCAACCATTTACAAAATGATCCAGCAAAAGGAAATAGTTGTTTGAAAAAAAATGTTGACAGGCAATATTGAAGGTTATTACTATTCATGTAACAAATGATATCATGCCTGGTTACGCATATACGTGCCTGGTAGTAACAACTAAAGTTAATACACTGAAATTAAACCATGAAAGTATCCGTCAGCTCGTATGTAAATAACCGGTTTAACAACAGCGAAAAAAGCGATCAGCTTAACTGTGAAAAAGTTCAGTTAGTTTTAGGCTTTGGCGCTAAGAACCTGATTGGCGGGAAAAACATTTACGACACGCTTCACCAGCAATATCCCATTGCTGATATTGTGCTTTGCTCCACTTCCGGGGAAATTTTTGACAATAAGGTAGTAGACCATTCTGTATCTGTAACGGCTATTGAATTTGAGAAAACCATCATCAAAACGACGATTGTAAATATCGACGATCATGATAACAATAGTTTTAGGGCAGGGCTTGCATTGGTAAAAAACCTTGAGTTAACAGCGGACCTTTGCTATATCATGATCTTAGCTGATGGTGGAAAAGTAAATGGAAGTGAGCTCGTTAACGGGATCAACGAACATATTCAAAACAAAGTACCGGTTACCGGCGGTCTTGCGGGCGACGGCACTGCTTTTCTTTCTACATTGGTCGGACTCAATGAAGACCCTTCACCGGGTAAAATAATCGCCATCGGGTTTTATAGCAGCAATTTAGAGGTGGCGCATGGATCCATGGGAGGATGGGAAATGTTTGGCCCCGAAAGGATCGTAACCCGTTCAGCAGCCAACGAGTTATTTGAGATAAATGGTGAAAATGCACTGGACGTGTATAAAAAGTACCTGGGCCCTTATGCAGATGATTTACCCGGCTCCGCGTTGTTGTTTCCCTTATCCGTAAAACTTTCACCTGCCGGTGAACCGGTGGTGCGCACCATACTTTCCATAAACAATGATTCCAGCAGTATGGTCTTTGCCGGTGATGTGCCGGAAGGCTCGCAGGTAAGGCTTATGAAAGCGAATTTCGATAAATTAATTGATGCGGCCAGCGAAGCTGCAAACCAGACTTTTAAATCTGGGCTTGCACCTGGTCCAAAGCTGGCATTACTTATCAGCTGTGTCGGAAGAAAAATGATCCTGGATACCAGGATTGAAGAAGAGGTAGAGGCGGTCCAGGAAGTATTTGGAGAAAACACGTTATTAACCGGATTTTATTCTTATGGGGAAATATCGCCATTTTCAATCAATACAAAATGTGCGCTGCATAACCAAACGATGACGATTACCACATTTAATGAATCATAAATAAGTGTATGAATTTTAATAAGCTGCTTGAAAAGCAAATAAAAAAATACCTGGACAATGATTGTTTGCAGCAGGAACAGGTAAAGCGTTTTATTAATGCGGTCAGTAACTCCTACAATTCGTATGAAAAAGACCATGCCCTTTCATCCCATGCATTTAAGATAAGCGAACAGGATTATGCCGCTATCAATGAGCAATTGAAAGAGCAGGTGGAGATAAAGCGCCAGGGCATAAAGAACCTCAAAGAGGCGATCAGCAATATTAAAGACCTTACTGAAAATACCGTACCGATCGATATAAATGAAGATAACCTGGTGGATACCTTTGCTTATCTCAATGAACAGATCGGGAAGCGAAAAAATGTGGAGCGCGAATTAAAGAATTCGGAAACGCATTTATCAGCGGCAGCCAAAAGGTTATCCCAGTTGATCACCAATCTGAACAACGGCATTTTGCTGGAAGATGAAAACAGGAACATTGTTTTAACCAACCAGTTATTTTGCGACATGTTTGCCATAGAGTCTTTACCGGACACGATGCGCGGGTTGAATTGGGAAAATTCTGCACAGCAATCCAGCACTTTATTTAAAAACCCTGAAAATTTTATTGCCGGGATAAAGCAGGCACTGATCAATAAAAAGCTGGTGATAGGGGAAGAGCTGGAAATGAAGGATGGAAGGATATTTAAAAGGGACTACGTACCGGTATATGTGGCCAATGAATACAAAGGTCACCTTTGGAAATACATCAATGTAACAAAGGAAAAAGAAAGGGAAAACGAACTAAAGCGGCTTTCCCTGGTAGCCAGCGCCAATGAAAATGGCGTAGCCTTTTGCGATACCTCGGGAGTAATTAACTGGGCCAACGACGGAATTTGCAAACTAACCGGTTATACCATGGAAGAGATCATCGGTAAAAAAGCGGTAGAGCTTTGTATTGGCCCCTTAAGCGATATGGAGATTGTAAAAAAGATGCTGGAAGCTTTTTATAACGGAAGGGGTTTCAATATTGAGGTAATTCATTACCGGAAAGACCGTAGTTGGTTTTGGGGAAGGTTAAAGGGGCAATCCGTCTTAGACGAAAAGGGAAATGTAAGCCAGTACTTTGCAATGATTGAGGATATCACCCTTGAAAAAGAAAAGGAAGAACAGTTGAGGGTATTGTCACTTATTGCGGAAGATAACATCAATGCGGTAGTCATCGCCGATGCCTCCGGTTGCATAAACTGGGTTAATAAAAGTTTTGTAAAAATTACCGGGTATAGCCTGGAGGAAGTAAAGGGTAAAAAGCCAGGTATGATGCAGGGGCCGGAAACCAGCCAGCAAACGGTCAATTATTTAAAACAACAGATGGCGGACGGAAATCCTTTTAACTGCGAGATCTTAAATTACACAAAAAGCGGTAGAAAGCATTGGTTGAGGATACAGGGACAGGCCATCCGGAATATCAACGGCGACCTCACCGGTTTCTTTGCACTGGAAGAAGACATTACAAAAGAAAAAGAGGACCAGGTAAAATTAAATGAATATGAATCACGCTTCAGGAAAGCCTTTGAAAAAATCGGCGACAATGTTTGGGAGCATGATTTTAGCACCGGTAAAACTTACTTTTCCAATACCAAAAGTCATCTCCTGGGCTACCTTTGCGATGACCTTACAGATAATGCAGACCTCTGGAGGAATTGCACCCATGATGATGACAGGTATTTACTGGAACAGAATGAAACAAAATACAGCCGTGGAGAAATAGACCATCATGTACTGGAATACCGCATTGTACATAAGGACGGATCTATCCGCTGGGTGATGGACAGGGGCGTGGTGATTGAATTTACGGGTGACGTAAAGCCGCTTAAAATAATAGGCACCCACACTGACATTACGGAACGAAAGCAGGCCGAAGAACTATTGCAAAGAGAAGAGCAGAAATACCGCAGCATCATCGCGAATATGAACCTGGGGCTGCTCGAAGTCGATACGGAAGAAAATGTGATTTTTACCAACCAGAGCTTTTGTGATATGAGCGGCTATGATTATGATGAGTTAATCGGTAAAAGAGCCTCGCATATATATGTAAAGGGAGAAAGCATTGAGTTGATAGAAAGTAAAAACGAGGCACGTAAAAAAGCTTCATTGGATGCTTACGAGATCGCTGTGAAAAATAAAAGAGGGCACCTAAGGTGGTGGCTTATCAGTGGCGCGCCTCGTTACAATGATGCGGGCGAACTGGTAGGCTCCATAGGGATTCATCTTGACATTACCGACCAGAAGCAATTGGAAACCGACCTGATTGAAGCAAGGGAGCAGGCGGAACAGTCTACCCGTAGTAAAGAAATTTTCCTGGCTAATATGAGCCATGAGATCCGTACCCCTATGAATGCGATCTTTGGTATGACACACCAGCTGACCAAAACAAACCTGGACACCAGGCAACGGTTTTATCTTGATACAATCAATTCCGCATCGGAAAACCTGCTGGTGATCATCAATGACATCCTGGACCTTTCAAAAATAGAAGCGGGCAAATTAAATCTTGAAAATATAGGTTTTGAACCAAAGGCACTTATCAGCCGGGCAATGCAGGTGATGATCCATAAGGCAGAAGAAAAGGGCCTTAGTATTTCAGACTCGACTTGCGATTCAGGATTGTCACCCATATTAATGGGCGATCCTTACCGCCTCAACCAGGTATTGCTCAACCTTATCAGTAATGCCATCAAATTCACCGAAAAGGGCGGCGTTGATTTATCCTGCTCAGTTTTAAAAGATACGCCTTTCACGCAAATTATACAAATAGAGGTAAAAGACACGGGCATAGGCATGGATGAGCTTTTTGTAAATAATTTATTTGAAAAATTTTCGCAGGAAGATGACTCTGTGACCAGGCAATATGGTGGAACAGGTTTGGGTATGAGTATCAGCAAGGACCTGGTAGAATTGATGGGTGGCGAGATCATGGTGAAAAGTAAAAAAGGAGAGGGCACCACCGTTTCTTTTAAAGTTGAATTTGCAAAAGGAAAGGCGGACGACCTTCCTTCTAAAGAAACCTCTTCTATCAGTATCAATAAAGATATGCTCGCCAATACAAGGATCCTGGTGGTCGACGATAATAAAATGAACCGGCTGGTTGCAAAAACAATTCTTCATAATTACGGCGCCATTACTACCGAAGCGGTAAATGGTAAAGAAGCGATTGACCTCTTACACGAGCAAGAAATTGACCTGGTATTGATGGATATACAGATGCCTGTGATGGGCGGGATGGAAGCCACTAAATTTATCAGGGAAGATATCAGTAAAACATTGCCTATCATTGCCCTAACCGCCAATGCCATTAAAGGGGATAATGAAAAATGTATTGATGCGGGAATGAACGCATACCTGTCCAAGCCCTTCAGGGAGGAAGAATTACTGAAAATCGTCTCACGCTGGCTCGAAGACAAAAAGGATACAATTCCTGGAAATGCCATGACTTCCAGCCTTCCGGAAAAGTTGTATGACCTGTCTACCATTCGTTCGATCAGCAGGGGAAATGAAATTTTTGTAGTTAAAATGGTGAACATGTTTATTGAAAACACGCCGGTGCAGGTGGCAGAGATGCAGGTAAAGTTCAGCGATGCCGACTACAAAGGCATGGCTGCCATTGCCCATAAAATTAAACCCGGCATAGATAATATGGGTATCGTCCCGTTAAAAGAAATCATCCGTGCTATAGAAAAGACCGGGAAGGAAGGTGTCGCGAATGAATCACTGTCAGGTAACCTGGAAACAGTTGCTAAAATTCTAAAGGAAGTTATTGAGGTCCTCCAAAAGGAGTTTGAAATAGCCGTTTAAATATGATATCCCTGCGTTCATCTTTCACCTTGTATAGGATTTATTTCAATGCCGGTAACGAAGTAAAATGGGAAATTATACCTTATTAATGAACCAGCAGGTATAAAATGACACTATTATTGGAGGGGTAATCTTAGATCAATTTTACCAGGTTATAATTTTTCTTACCCTTCTGTACCAATACATATTTACCGTTTAGTAAGGAGTCTTCTCCCAGGATGAGGTCAACACCGCTTACTTTTACCTTATTGATACTTACACCACCACCCTGTATCATTTTACGGGCTTCGCCCTTGCTGGGAAAAATTTTGGTGTCGGCTAAAAAACTTACTACATCTACCCCGTTTTGCAGGGTAGTTTTGGGATAATCTACAGCGGGAACCCCTTCCAATACCTGTAATAATTGCGCTTCATTTAATTGTTGTAGCAAATCGGCTGTATCGTCGTTGAACAGGATACCAGAGGAACGGATAGCAAATTCATAGGCGGCGGGGCCATGTACAAAACAGGTGACTTCTTCTGCCAGTTTTTTCTGCAACAGGCGCATGTGTTCCTTCCCGGTATGCTGGCCCACCAGGTCATCAATTGCTTCCTTTGACAAAAAGGTAAATATTTTAATGTACTTCACCGCATCGGCATCGGCAGCGTTTAACCAAAACTGGTAGAACTGGTAAGGGGAGGTTTTACCCGCATCCAACCAAACATTTCCCTTTTCTGATTTTCCAAATTTGCTGCCATCTGCTTTGGTGATCAGCGGACAGGTAAAGGCAAAAGCTTCCCCCCCATCTTTTCTGCGGATGAGTTCGGTACCGGTTATGATATTGCCCCACTGGTCGCTACCACCCATCTGGAGCCTGCATTTTTTGTTTTTATACAACCAGTAATAATCATACCCCTGTATCAACTGGTAAGTGAACTCGGTAAAGCTCATGCCGGTGTCACCCTCCAGCCTTTTGCGTACACTGTCTTTGTTCATCATGTAATTGACAGTAATGTGTTTGCCGGTATCTCTGATAAAATCCAGGAAGCTGATATTGCTGAACCAGTCGTAATTATTGACCATTTCAGCTGCGTTTGGAATGCCTGCGTCAAAATCAAGAAATTTTTCCAACTGGGATTTGATGCCCGCCGTATTGTGCCTGAGTATATCCTCGCTCAATAAATTTCTTTCTTCGCTTTTTCCGCTGGGGTCTCCTACCATGCCTGTTGCTCCTCCCACCAGAGCGATTGGTTTATGCCCTGATCTTTGTAAATGGATCAGCAGGATAATCGGGGCCAGGCTGCCAATATGCAGGCTGTCGGCTGTTGGATCGAAACCAATATAGCCTGTGGTCATTTCCTTGTTCAACTGTTCTTCCGTACCGGGCATAATATCCTGTACCATACCTCTCCATTTCAATTCTTCGATCACATTTTTCATACGGCTCCATCTTTTTTTGCTGAATGATGCAAATGTGGGTAGAAAAACTGACAAATTCTAAAGCGCCGCTTCTTATTTGATGGAGTGGTCCGGAGTGGACGAATGATAGCTTGCAGATTTACATCATAAAGAATCCTTTAAGCTGATTTGATTATGCCCCTTAAGATCGGTGAATCTAAAGTATATAGTTGCCCGTTCCTTGAGGCGTGCAGCCTTTTGAAACCTGAAATGTCTTACTGTAAGTGCTGTCATTATGAATAAAATAGCCCTGATTATTAAGGGGGTTATTCTTAAATTTGTATGTTCGCCCGTTTTATCAAAAGGACAATTTACCCCGGGATTCAACGTTTCATCCTACAGTTCATCCTGTTACTGCAATACTAACAACCGGAAAACAAATATATGCACCGAAAACTATCTGCTTTTTTGCTTGGTATTGCGTTAGTGCCTGCTTTTTCCTATGCCCAGTTCAGAAAATATTCCAACGAATTTCTTAATATCGGCGCTGGCGCCCGTGGACTTGCAATGGGGAGTGCCCAGGTAGCTTCGGTGGATGATGCTACGGCAGGTTACTGGAACCCCGCCGGACTGGCAGCCGTGAAGGATAATCCCAATATCAATTTAATGCACGCTGAGTATTTCGCCGGCATCGGTAAATATGACTATGGCTCCATTGCCCTGCCCATCCAGGATAACCGGCGAACCATCGGTTTTTCCCTGCTCCGTTTTGCAGTGGATGATATCCCCAATACCCTCTTCCTGGTAGACCCTGATGGCAGCATCAATTACAATAATATTCAAACCTTTTCTTCCGCTGACTATGCCTTCTTGTTTTCCTTCGCACAAACACTTAAGGAAACAGACGAAAAGAATATCAGTTTTGGCGTGAACGCAAAAATAATACACCGTAAAGTAGGCAGTTTTGCCAGCGCCTGGGGATTTGGAATTGATGCCGGCCTTCAAATGCATGGCGAAAGCTGGCATGCCGGAGTTGTGGCCCGTGATATCACCACCACCTTCAACGCCTGGTCCTTTAAGTTTACCGAAAGGGAAAAAGAAGTATTGTACCTTACCAACAATGAAATTCCCGTTAAATCAACCGAGTTAACGGCACCCCGGCTGGTAATTGGCGGGGGATATGATTTCAGGCTGGGTGAATCATTTAACCTGCTGGCAGAAGCAAATCTAAACCTAACCTTCGATGGCAAACGTAACACGGTGCTCAGCGGTAAAACGATGAGCGTTGATCCAAGCCTCGGGTTGGAAGCATCGATAAAGGATGTATTTTTTATCAGGGGAGGGATCACGAATTTTCAAAAGGCTTTATCCGACGGCGATACGCTTAACCAAAAAAAAGTCTGGATATACCAGCCTGGTCTGGGTGCCGGTGTTAAAATAAAAAACGTGATGATCGATTACGCATTTACCAATCTCGCCAACCAATCTAACCCCCTGTACACGCATATATTTTCCCTCCGCTTTAATTTGGCAAGAAAAGAGGCCGAGTACCCATAACATCATGAAATGTCAACCAGATAGTGCAATGAAAAAATTATTCCTGCTATTTTTTTTAATATGTTCCCTTGCCGGTACCGCGCAATATAATAACAGCTGGATAGATTACAGTAAAAACTATTATAAATTCAAAGTAGGCAAAAACGGGTTTTATAGGATCAGCCAGGGGGAATTGAATACCATGGGTTTAGGGATGGCGCCTGCCGAGCAGTTCCAGTTGTGGAGAAATGGTGAGCAGGTACGTTTATATACTTCTGTCACTTCGGGGCCGCTAGGTGTCACGGGTTTTATTGAATTTTTAGGGAAAATGAATGATGGCATTCCCGATAAACCCTTATACAGCAATATCAATAACCAGCTTTCTGACAGTTTTAGCCTTCATACTGATACGGCCACGTATTTTTTAACTACAAATGCTGCCTCCGCTAATTTGCGCTATACAAATACCGTAAATGATATCGGTGGCAACACCCTGGCTCCTGAGCCTTATTTCATGCGCCGGGTAGAACAACCTTTCAGGCAAATATATAACCGTGGTTTTGCAAATATTGTAGGGGAATATGTATATTCATCAGCTTATGATGCGGGCGAGGGATGGACTACCACCGACATTGCTCCCTGTTGTGCGCTTTCGCAGGTTTTTACCGGCCTGAATGTATATACTGCAGGGCCAGCCAATAGTGTTTCCTTATATATCGCTGCCTTTGGGAATGCTTTATTGGCAAGAAATCTCCAGGTAAAATTTAATACTACTACGGTTTTGGATACCGTTATGAACAATTTCACCGTATTAAAAAAGCAGGTAGATAATTTACCGCTGAGTTATTTACAAAATCCTGATAACCTGGCTTTGACCATCAATGGCAATTCTACGAACGCCAACGACAGGATCGTGGTTGGTACGGTAGCTGTTACTTACCCGGCAAGATTTAATTTCAACAACCAAAAGAATTTTTATTTCGACCTGCAGCCTTCAGCCACAGGCAAATTCCTTGAGATTGATAATTTCAACACTGCCGGTATTCCACCCGTGTTGTACAGTATCAATGACGGACGGAGATATGTAGGAGATATTGCAGTACCCGGCAAGGTAAGGTTTGCTTTACCTGCTTCTACAGGCCCGGTTCGAAAATTTATGCTCGCCAGCCAGGAACCGGGCAATATCAATATCGCCGGCGTTTTTGTCACTAAAACTTTTATCAATTACAATACCGTGGCCAACCAGGGAGATTACCTTATTATCACTAATCCCTCTTTATTTAATGATGGGAACGGCATTAATTACGTGGAGCAATACAGGGCATACAGGGCATCCGCAGTGGGTGGAGGATATAATGCCAAAGTGATCCAGGTTGATGAGCTTACGGACCAGTTTGCCTTTGGGATTAAAAAACACCCTGCGGCGATCCGCGATTTCATACGTTCTGCAAGCCAGCAGTTTAGCCAGAAACCAAAATACATTTTCATTATTGGAAGGGGTATGGCATCGATAGATTACCGTGCGAATGAAAATAGCCCGGATATTGAAAAACTTAACCTGGTGCAAAGCTTCGGTTGGCCTGCTTCTGATATCCTGCTCGCAAGTGAACCCGGGCAGGTGGTTCCCTTGGTTCCAATAGGCCGTTTGTCGGTCATCAATGGGAAGGAAGTAAAGTCATACATCGATAAGGTGAAACAATACGAAGCGGCACAGGCTTCAACCTCGCATACAGTAACTGATAAAGGATGGATGAAAAATTTTATTCATGCGGCCGGTGGGAGAACAGCCGATGAGAACAGGGATTTTACCTTTTATTTAAACGGTTACGCTAATATTGCAAAAGACACTTTGTTGGGAGCGAAGGTAGAGGTCTTTCAGAAAGAGTCTTCTTCTGCAGTAGTACAGGCAAATGGTGAGCGGATAGAGCAGTTGATCAACGAGGGAACCAGTTTCATACAATACTTTGGGCATTCCTCTGCCAATACCCTGGCTTTTAATTTGAACAGCCCTGAAAATTACGGTAACATAGGGAAATATCCTTTCTTTAATGTAAGCGGCTGCAGCGCCGGAAACAACTACATCTATGACCCTACCCGTTTAAATGGCAATACCACCCTTTCGGAAAAATGGGTGCTGGCCGAGCAACGCGGCAGTATTGGATTTTTGGCAAGTACGCATTTGGGCATACCTCCTTTTTTAAATTTTTACAATACGAAATTATACGAGGCATTTTCCAAAACCCATTATGGAAATTCTATTGGTAACCAGGTTAAGTATGTAATACAAAGTATGGGGCCAAATGGACCTGCACTTGATTTTTATACCCGCATTCACCTGGAACAATTATGCCTGAACGGAGATCCGGCGATTAAAATTAACAGCTTTGCTCTACCCGATTATGCAATCGAAGACCAGCTTATAAAAATCAGCCCATCGATTATTTCTGTAGCGGACAATAGTTTTAATGTAAAAGTAAAATTCCTGAACCTTGGTAAGGCAGTGAGTGATTCGATCAGGATCACGGTAAAAAGAATATTGGCAAATGATACCTCGCGTGTACTCTATGACCGGTTAGTGCCGGGTATCAAATCCGCTGACTCGCTGAACCTGAATATTCCTATCAATAGTGTTACCGACAAAGGGTTGAATAAATTGATTTTTACAGTAGATGCCGATAATAAAGTGGCCGAGTCCTCTGAAACCAATAATACTTTTACTAAAGAATTTTCCATTTTTGAGGATGAGATACGGCCTGTTTACCCGTATAATTATTCCATTGTAAACCAGCAGAATATTCGTTTTACCGCTTCTACAGCCAACCCGCTTAACGCTTCGCGTCAATACGTGATGGAACTGGATACTACAGAACATTTATCGCCCTTTAAAAAACAATACAGTGCCAGCGGGATCGGTGGAGCGATTGAGTTTATACCCACTAATGTCACTTATAGGGACAGTACGGTATATTACTGGAGAACATCAATGTCACCGCTAAATAACGGGGGCCAGATTTGGAATACGTTTTCTTTTGTTTACCTGCCCAATGGCGGTACCGGTTTTAACCAGTCACATTATTTTCAGCACCTTAAAAGCACTTACAGCAGTACGATGAGCCTGGGTGCCGACAGGATATTTCGCTACGGCACAGCGTCACGCACACTGGTGGTCAACACCGGCCTGTACCCGTATTTTGATTACGACCGCATCAATGTAAAACTAGATTTTGACCAG
>JBBJMD010000153.1:0-9022 GCA_037719925.1 Ferruginibacter sp. | reverse complement strand
ATCGTCCGTAGCTCCAATTACGTTATCGATATTGGCAATAAGGCTGTTGGTCTGTTTGATGATATCGTAATAAAAATACCAGCCAAAATCAGATTGCCTGTTTGTTGTGGCAATACCCCATTCAGTAAGGTTATAATCACTATTGAACCAGCCGTATCCCTGGCTGTGAACCACGATGTCGTTTCCCATAAGATCACTTGCCAGGTCAAATCCTTTTTGACCAAAAGCGTCATGCTTTGTTGAGGTGATCCCTATTCCATTCGCAAATAATTCTTTACCGATACCATCCAGGGCGGCATACACGGTGTTGAGCCTGCTGAATATTTCCTGTTCGGTTACCCCATTGCTTGGTTCTGTTTCGAGATAATCTTTTTTACAACTGACTACACAAAGCAAAAGAAAGGGGATGATGTATATTATCTTTTTTAAATTTTTCATAATGAACTTATTATATTGAATTATTGCAAGTTAAAGGTAAAGCCCACATTCACTGTGCGGAAAGGAGTATAGGTAGCATCAGCGGTACCATTGAATGCCCGTTGTGGATCCATTCCCTTTTTGGCTGTAAATAACCAGGCGTTATCTACATTTCCAAAAACCTGTAAGCCTCCGACATGAAGACGGTTAGCTATAGGCTTTGGCAGTGAATAGCTCAAAGTGACATTTTTAATGTTAAGCCATGATCCATCTACAAGCCATCTTGACGATGCGCCGGTCTGGCCTCCGATTGCATTCTGTAATCTTGGAACTACGGTGACATCACCTGGCTTTTGCCACCTTTTCAGTATATCTGTATGTAAGGCAATCCCGGCGTCTCCGCGGTGCATGATGCTGGCATAATTACCATCGTAGAACTGACCGCCATAAGAAAATGTCACCAGGACAGAAAGATCAAATCCTTTGTAATTAAATGAATTCGTTATACCACCTGAAATATCAGGTAAAGCGGTGCTGTGAAAATAATAAGTAGCCTGGTTGTATAAATTGGTAAGTACCCTGCTGGTTGGTTTTCCAGTGGCGTCGAGGACATCTTTATAATATAACGCGTCTCCGTTGGATGCATCTACCCCCGCATATTCTGGTAACCAGAAATCAAAGATACTATGGCCTATCATTAACTTTTTAGTGCCGGTAATAATTCCCTTTTCAGTTTGCTTGGGAGGAAGTTTCGTGAGCTTATTTTTAAAATGGGTAAGATTCAAATCTATCCTCCAGTTAAAGTTCCGCCCACTGACGATATTGTATCCCAATTGTAATTCAATCCCGTAATTCCTCATTGACCCAATGTTTTGGAAGGTGCTCGCGAAACCTGTAGAAATAGGAAGTGGCACATCAAACAAAAGGTTATCAGAGATCTTGTTGAAATATTCAACTGTACCGGTAAGCCTATTCTTAAAAACGGCGAAATCAACTCCCACATTGATGGTCTTACTTTTTTCCCACAATAGATCAGGATTAGCCGGGCGGGTAGGAGCTGAATAAGTTCCATTACCGTTTGCAAAATAATAATTCCTGTATTGATAAAAGAGCGCATTTCCATCGGGGTCCAGTAATGCTTCATTTCCCTGTTCGCCATAACTTGCCCTGAATTTTAATTCATTCAGCCAGTTTACATTGCTAAGGAATTTTTCCTGCGAAACCCTCCATCCCAGGCCGACGGAATAGAAATTACCCCAGCGTACAGAATCCCTGAACCTGGATGATCCGTCTGTGCGGTAACTGGCAGACAAGAGATATTTTTGATCAAAATCGTAATTAATGTTACCGAAATAACTTTCTATACTATGATTATCTTCATTGGAATTAGGCAGGTTGAAAGGCCCGGAACCATTGTCCAGCTCCGATTGGCCCGGGAATAAGAATCCGGTTGAGCTACCTGATAAAAAATTATTCTTGTACTTATAATTTTCATGACCTCCCAAAACGCGAAGATTATGCACGCCAAAAGATTTCCTCCATGTTAATACCTCATTGGCCGTCAGGGATATCTGCCTGTTATTGGATTTTGTTGATCTTCCACCGTCAGAACCGCCGGGAGATGAAGGAGCTGCATCGCCATACTGGTTATTTTGATAGTCTGTATTATTATCAGTATACACGTTAACCCCCAGCGTACCTCTCAGTGTAAAATCCCGTAGAAATTTGATCTCGGCAAAAGTATTGGCATTGCCATTAAAAATATTAGATGATATATTATCGAGTGCAAGTGAACCTAACAGGTTGGATCTGCCGGCATAGGGCCTTGTTCCCATTTGTTCAGGTACGCCCCAGTCTAACTTATGCTCACCCAAACTATCAACGAAGCCACCAGTTACGGGGTCATGCTGATAAACCGGGTAAATAGGCCCCATCTGCCGGGTATAATAAAAAGGGTTGCTGGTAGCAGTTCCGCCACTGGTTACATCTTTCCTTTGGGCAACAGCTCCATCAAGGTTGATCCCTGTATTCAGCCATTTTGTGGGTGCGATGTTTACATTCAAACGAAGATTATACCGCTTATAGCCGGAATTTTTCAGAATACCTTCTTCATTCAGGTAACCTGCGGAGAAATAATAATCGCTGTTCTCACCCGCGCCTGAGAAATTTATATTCGCATTCGTCCGGGAAGCCTGCCTGAATAAAGCGTCTTCCCACCTTTCATTCCATAATAAGCTTGCACCGGAATTAATTTTGCCCGTAACCGGATCAACAAGCGTGGCACCCGGTACATTAAATGCATTATATACCAGGCCGCTTGGCCCGGTAAGTACATTGGAAGCTTTTGTTCCCGCCAGTGTTCTGTTATCACCCTGGTTGATATAGGAATTGCGGTAAGCTTCCCAGAACAATTCGTAATACTGCGACGAATTCACCCGGTCATATTCAGGAATGGCCCGGCTCATAAAACCCTGGCGAAGCGTTGCTGTAACGGCCGCCTTTCCTCTCTTGCCTTTCTTGGTAGTAATCATGATTACTCCGTTGGCGGCACGTGAACCATACAAAGCTGCCGCGGCGGCATCTTTCAGCACTGTTACCGATTCAATATCATCCGTGGAAATAGCAGCAATTGAACCGTCATAAGGAGAACCATTCAATACATATAAAGGTGCGCTGTTAGCATTTACTGAGCCCACACCCCTTATAAGAATGCCGGCATTAGAGCCGGGGGCGCCACCGCCATTAGTTGCAATAATCCCGGGAACGAGCCCTTCGAGTGCCCTCGTAACCGATGTAACCTGTTGCTTCTGAATACTGGTAGCGGTGATAGTATTTTCGGAACCGGTAAAGGCTGTTTTTTTAACAGTCCCGTAAGGCACCTGCACTACCACTTCCAATAAGTCCATGGCCTCCGTAGAAAGTGTTATTGCAAAATTTGTGTTCCCCCCGATCCTGATCTCCTTGGTGGACATACCTACGGAAGAAACAATAATTGTTTTGGCATCCTGGTTAACCAAGAGGCTAAAACTTCCGTCTGGTTTTGTTGTTGTTCCGGAACCTGCGCCCTGTACGGTAACAGATGCATCAACAACCGGATCGCCTTGCGGAGTTTTAACAACACCTGTAAGCGTTCGGTTTTGGGCGAGAAGCGTGAAAGATGAAAATAGAATGGTGCACAGGAAAAATAATTTCTTCATAAGTGGTTATTTGTTTACAGAATTTTATAAAAGGATATTCAAAAGATGTAAGTTATTTATGACAATTAACACTGCTATAACGCTGCTTTTTTACAAAAGGTTGTTAAAACCAACGCGAAATTGGAATTTATAGTACTTTTTATCAAAATTTATTTGCGGTTCTTTACCAAAAAGGCCTTACACGCCCTTAAATTGGCCGGACGGCAATTGCTTATAATTAAAATGGGCAGAAGTTTTATGGTGCCTGCTTTTTGGTATTTAATAATAGTACAGGTAATAATACCAGGTTAGTAATAGTTGCTACCAGAAGCGTAATGGAAGTTAGCCACCCCAGTGCAATAGTGCCTCCAAAACTACTGAAGCAGAAAATAATGAAACCCGCGATCAAGACCAGGGAAGTATACAAAATGCTGAGCCCTGTATGTTTAATGGTGGCAGAAACAGTAGCATCTACATTATAATTGTGAAGTGGTAACTCCTGTTTATAATTTACTAAAAAACGAATGGTGATATCTATTGCTATTCCTAAGGCCACACTAAAAACAAGTACGGTAGAAGGTTTAAGCGGCACCCCAGCCCACCCCATAATGCCGGCAGTAATTACCAGTGGTATGAGGTTCGGTATTAGGGAGCAAACCAGAATCCTTACTGATTTAAACAGGTATAACATGCAGAGTGAAATAAGTAAAAATGCCCAGAAAATGCTTTCTTTCAACCCGCGTATTATAAAGTTGCTTCCTTCCAGGAAAGTAATGGTGGTGCCTGTTAAATGTACTTTATAGATGCTGGAATCAAATAACTGGTTAGCTCTTTCACTAATACCTCTTAATATAACAGGCAATTGCTGCGTGCCCACATCTGCCATACTGATACTCACCCTCGTAGTCTGCCTGGAACTATCCATAAAAGAAGATAACATTTTCATCAGGTTCGTTTTGTTGCCGGTATCCTTTTTATTAGGGCGCAGGTATTCTCCTACAAAAGCTCCATCAAAACTATTGGGCAATAAATAATTGGCGGAATCACCTTCATAAAATGCCTGTTTGGCAAATTTTAATCCTTCTGCAATACTTAGTGGCCGGCTCATTTCCTTTTGGGCAGTAATGTATTGCGCTAAAGAATCAACCTTTTCAAAGATCGTAAGGGCCCTCATTCCCGCTAACCCGTTTCTTTTTTTAGTATCTACCACAATCTCAAGTGGCATTACGCCCTTAAAATTTTTTTCAAAAAACTTAAGGTCCGTATATATTTTATCGGTTTTTGGAAGATCGTCTACTATAAATGCCACCGATTTAAGTTTAAAATCCCGATAACAGAAATATAACCATTGCTGCCGTAATGCTGTATACTGCTTTTTGATGATGCTACCCATCCCTGTATTTTTCCGCGGTCAATAACTTATTGTTCAGGTACCTGGTTTGGGATGGTTTAGGGGGTGGCAGGTAACTTAAAACAGCTGGCAATAAAATAAATGAAATAACAAATATCAACATGATGCTGATCCCCGCAACTACCCCGAAATCCTTTAAAATGGCGCTTTTGGTTAATGAGAATACTGCAAATCCTATCGCTGCGGAAATATTACAAAAAAGGGTGACCACGCCCATTTTACTCACCATATCCACCAGTGATTTATTTTTATCGCCACAACTTATATAGGAGGTATGGTATTTATTGATAAAGTAAATGCAGTTGGGAATGCCGATCACTACTACTAATGGCGGCGTTAGGGCGGTTAGCAGGCTTATTTTATACCCGCACAATTGTAGCACACCGAGGCTCCAGATAACGCCCAGTATAACCACGAGCAGCGATAACAACATGGTACTGGCAGAACGAAAGAATATCAGTAAGATAAGGGCACTTAAGACCAGCGAGCCAAAAAGGAAGATTTTCATTTCCTTTTGTATTTTGTCGGCAATCACCGTCCTGATCAAAGGCAATCCGCTCAGGTGAGTTTTAATGTGGGTTTGGTTTTCAAAATTATTAACGACCCTGGAGATCTCCTGCACTATCTTAGTACGTTTGGGAGAATTGAGCGAATCCCTGTTGATGCGCACACCCATCAGGTACGCGCCGGAATCTTTGTTGTATAAAAGCGACCTGTAAAAAGGGAGATTAAAAAAAACATTCCTGGCAGAATCTAATCCGGATTGTGTGCGGATACTATCGGAAAATATTTTCACCGCATTTAGCTTTTCTGTCAGTGAATCTTTTTCCAGGTTCACGGAAGACGGGATGCTGAGCACATCCTCAACATCGCTGACCTGTTTTAATTGCTGCTGTAAACCAACATAAGACTTAAAATTGTTAAGGTCAAAAATGCGGTCGCTTTTTATCCCCACCAACAGTACATTGCCATCATCACCAAATTTTGCCCGGAAATCTTTATACTCCTGGTATTTCGGATTATCGGTTGGGATGGCCCGCGCAAATTCGTAACTCAGTTTAACCTTGCTGGCAAAAAAACCCATAACAGCAGTTACAGCAAATAAGGCAATCAAAAATGGCAGCCGGTGGGTGATTACAAAAATTCCTAGACGTTTCCACATAATTGGGCTATTGATTGTGAAGTAGCAAAGAAAAACAATTTGAGTGTAATTGCACGTTATGGGCCTTTGTTTATCATTAATCAGCTAAAAGTACAGGTAAACTTGGCTACCCGGGTCTTGCCCGGTGTTTTATTACAGGTAAAGGCAATACTACCTGGTAATAAATAAGAATTGCCTGGCTGCTCATTAGCGATGCATTGTTCGTTATTTTTGAAACCTGGATAAAGGCAAACAGTTTAATAAAGTCAAGGTATGACGCATAAAACAAAGGGCATTGTTCTTCGTACCATTAAATATGGTGAGACCAGCGTAGTAGTTACCATATTTACCGAACTGTTTGGAGTTCATACCTACCTGGTAAACGGGGTACGCACCACAAAGAAATCTTCTGCCAAAGCCAATCATTTTCAGCCAGGCGCTATCCTGGATATGGTGGTTTACCACAGCGACCAGAAACAAATGCAACGAATCAAAGAATTTAAGTGGGATTACCTCTTTCAACAAGTATTGAGTGATGTGATCAAGAACTGTATTGCTTTGTACATCGTTGAATTACTGCAAAAATGTTTAAAGCAACCTGAGCAAAATACGGATCTCTTCGAATTTTGTGAAGATGTTTTAATCCGGCTTGATAAAGCGGATAAGGCGGTTACCGCCAATTTCGCCCTATATTTTTCCCTTCAACTCACCCATTTTTTTGGTTTCAGGATGAATGACAATTACAATGGCGAATGGAATGTTCTTGATCTGCAGGAAGGCAATTTTGTAAGGAGCATACCGGAGCACCCGCATTTTATTGAAGGTGAATACGCACGCATCACTTCAGGCCTGTTAAAAGTGATGCAGCCTGAAGAATTGTCGCAATTTAAATTGCACCACGATACCCGGAGAAAATTATTGCTTTATTACCAGGATTACTACGTCTTACACATCGCGGATTTTGGTGGAATGAGGACGCTCGCCGTATTGCACGAGGTTTTTTGACAGGTTGATCGTCAAAGCAGTCTTCTTGCCCTGGATACCGGCGTTGTTTTTTAATTATCTAATCCTTCTATCAGCACGATTCCTGGCCTTTTTCCCCTTTCAAAACTGCCGGTCCGGTCCCCTAAATTCAATGCAATCGCTCCATTAATGGTGGCCCATTGTAATAATTCAGACAGGGGGATTCCAAGACCGGTTTCACGCTGGATGGTTTTTATCTCCTCAAGAATATTTAACTGGTGATTGCTTGCCAGGCTATCTGTACCCAGCACGATATTACAGCGGTTTTTTCTCAACAACGTAATAGGTGGTATCTTCTGTTCAATATATTTATTAGCGTTGATGCAAAGGCAATAAAACATCCGTGAACTTTTACCTGGTTGAAAATGATGGTCAAAATCCAGGTCCTCCTGTTCCATATAAGTGTTGTGGACGGCAATGATAGTTTGATCCATCCTGAAATAAGGCTTCCAGCTTTGAAAACTGGATTTCCGGGTAGGTTCAAAGGCGTTGATATCTATACCGAATTTTTTATATAACGTTAAAAAATCACCTTTTTTGTAACGGTATAAGTCACTTTCTGCCAGGCTTTCCTGGTTGTGGATTGTGGTAACTTGTCCGGCTGTTTCATTGTTCAGTAAGTTGAACAGGCATTTAGAAACGCTATAAGGGGCGTGGGGGCAAAAACTTATTTCCCGTAACTGGTTTACACCCTGGAATTCGGAATGTACCTTTCTCATCTGGTTCAGCCTATCCTCCGCGCTGGCATCGGTAAACCCACTTACTTCAATGAAATTGTGCCACAACAAATTATGTCGTTGCTTCACCGGAATGGTATCCCTTGTATTACAAATATCGCCCACGGCTACAATACCGCTATCGTACATTTCGGTTGCCGCAACCTCCATCGAAGTTAATTTCTTTTCTGTACTTGAAGACCTTACCGCCATAACCTGCTGCACAAAATCAACCAACCCTGTTTTCTCCGGGATGGCCCCTTTCAAATGACTCAGTTCTAAATGGCAATGCGCATTAATAAAACCCGGTGTAAGGAGACCAGTGAATTTTTCTATTCCCTCACCTGCATCCGAGTGATTAACAAGTTCAATTATTTTTCCTGATGTATCCGTTACCAGTACTGCCGGTTCCGCCAAAATTTCGTGGCCGGTAAATAGATAATCTGCTGTAAATTTTCGATACAAAATGATTGATTGATATAGTGTAATTTTGCCGCCTGTTTAAATTGCTTTTGTTTTTTATAGATTGCAAAGGTCTTAAACAAAAACTAAACGGATCAACAAAGCTATCGGGGCGGATATCCACGCAGTTTCACTGGCTGACAATGCCTAAGAAAAATATAAAAATGGAAGCCGGCAGCAGACTTATTTTTGAAGATAAATTGAGGTGACAAATATATTTGCCCCCTATCGCAGGTAAATAAAAAAAAAGGGTTTTAAAATAACAATATGTTAGATAAATTAGATGCTATAAAAGGAAGATTTGATAACCTTGGCGTGGCGCTTACCAACCCGGAGATTGTAAGCGACAATAAAAAATATACGTCCATCAGTAAAGAATACCGCAATTTAGAAAAAATTGTACTGGCAAGGGATGCCTATGTGAAATTGCTCGGCGATATTGATTTCAATAAGGAAGTGCTGAATGGGGATGATGCCGAAATGAGGGATCTTGCCAAGTTGGAATTACCAGGCCTGGATGAAAAAAAAGATGCACTGGAAAAAGCGCTTCGCAATATGCTGATCCCTAAAGACCCCTATGATGAAAAGAATGCCATACTTGAGATAAGGGCCGGCACGGGCGGTGACGAAGCATCTCTTTTTGCCGGCGACCTGCTGCGGATGTACCTGAAATATT
>JBBJMD010000152.1:0-9099 GCA_037719925.1 Ferruginibacter sp. | reverse complement strand
AGAGTAGTCCAAAGGCAATAAAAACAGGATGATAAAAAGCCAACAATATCAACCCCAGCGTAACTTGTATGGTGGCAGCCGGAAGATCTACCAATAATTTATCGAGCCCTTTTTGTAATGACACTGTTTCAAAATAGCGGTTTACCATTTCAGGCAAATATTCCTTATCCAGCTTTTCGATATTGAGTTTTGGCAATCGGTCACCAAATTCCATGGAATAACGTAAGAATAACTTTTGCTTTACCTTTTCAAGAATCTGCAGCTGCCTTACCTGCAATAATCCATTTATGAATACCCCAAATACTACCATGGCAATCAGCACTACGATAGAAGTGGAGATAGTGCCGGCCATTACAAAACTTATAATAGATTGAATGCCTAAGGGTAACGAAAGCTGTACCAGCCCTGCAAAGACAGCAAACATGTATATCACGCTGATATCTTTCCTGTCTAACCGCAGTATATTGTGAAGTTTTGCTATGGATTTTGTGATAGAAACATTTTTTTCTGCCATTGCCAGTTGATTTTGTATTTACCTTCGCGAAGATACTTGTTTTATTCTAAATAATAGTATTACTATCTTAAATAATTGTAAAACTTTTAACTACTTTTGCATGGCTGGTCTTTTTACATGGTCTTTATCAGAATTAAATACCGGTTGCCATAAAAAACCGTAATATAAAATGGAAGTAGAATTAAGAATAAAAATGAACGAAAAGCTGTTTATACGTGACCCGGGACAAACGGAATTAGGAAAAAAAATCATTCGGCATAGTATTCAGTTAATTTATAAAAATGGTTTTGAAGTATTCACGTTTAAAAAACTGGCAAAAGATATTGGTACAACAGAAGCTGGTATTTACAGATATTTTGAAAACAAACACAGGTTGCTGATTTATATGACCGCCTGGTATTGGGGCTCGCTACAGTACCGGGCAGGCTTTACTATCAATAATATTACAGACCCGGCAATTAAACTTAAAAAGCTAATTCAACTGCTGGCTACTACGGTAGTTGATGACGACAACGCATTATTTATTAATGAAGTCATGCTGCACCAGATAATAATAGCAGAAGGTTCAAAAGCTTATTTAATTAAGCATGTAGCAGAAGATAATAAGGAGCAGTTAATTAAGCCTTACAAAGACCTTTGTGCACTCATTGCCGATATTATTTTAGAATGTAACCCGAAATATAAATTCCCACGGTCCCTGGCAAGTACTATAATTAAAATGACACATTTTCAAATTCTTTTTATGAACAACCTTCCGTCACTCACCGATTTTGGTAAACCCAAAGATGAATTGAAAATGGTTTTATTTCTGGAAGATTTAGTGTTTAGCAGCATAAGGAAAAAATAACTTTTTTGGAAACTGCAAAAATTGTTTGACGGGCCGAACCTCTGACACTTTACAATAGTAATGTATGGATTTTCTGACAATATAAGCAGTGGGTGAAACTAAAGCACAAAAAAATTCTACTGCTTATCTTCAAAATAATAAACAGCAGACAAACCAGAATCTTTCTCAGCTTCGGCTAAAAAAAAGAACATTTGTTTCTGACTTATTGATAATTAATTCTGCTGGAATCCAGTCCCCGCACTTGTAAACCCCTATAAGATTGATCTACCGGGGTTTATTATTTTCGCACAAAGCGATACTATAATTAGTACTTAGGCAGTATATGATCAACAAAAAAATTAGTAAAGTAATAAGTTGCCGTAAACAACCGAAATCTACGCTGGATATATGCACCTGGATCTTGCAATGAAAGAACACTGAGCAAAAATTTTATTGAATAAGTTACCGGGATTTGAATAGAATTATTTAATTTGAAAGATGCACTACTGTAAACCTGGAAAGCATTAATTCCAAATGGAAAATTAATGTATGTAAACAGCAGAGTGAGCCCCATATTTATTTCCACAGATGATAACGCAATAGTTTTAAACAAAATAAATGGCACTAATAGAGCGGGGTTTTAAAAAAAATAATTGAAACATTTTATCTGTTGGTATGTTTTCAATAGCTCGTGAGGATATTTCATTCTGGAATTTTAATTTTAAACAAGATGGTGTTCATATTTATGCGCAGCACGATGCAGTTGTTCATAGTGGCAATGGATGCACTGCTGAACAAAATAAAAAAGCAGGGAAACAAGAAATCATTAAAGAATGTTAAGAAATTTCGCTTAATTTAAATGAAATTTCCCTGTTTTTATACGAGCCGTTACAGGAGAAGTTATGTTTAAATAGCTTATGAATAAAGGAATGATGTATCAACCGTTAATGCGGCGCTGTTGCAGGTATATGAAAACCAATACACCAGCTTTCAAAATTTGGAATTATCCAGGGAGATGTATCTGCCTGATCCGGATGGCAACTTTGAATTTCAATTATATATTTGCACGATCTATTATTCATGGAGTAACCATTTTCTTCTTGAATTAGATGAGCACCGGGATGCAATCGTGTCCTGGAAATAGCAACAGGTATCCGAAGGGTCTTAACTTCTGAGTCATTTTCTTTTGGAATTTTATATCGTAAAAGACAGTGCATCTTTTAATTATTTATGTATTTGTCGTTGTAAATCTTCAGTTCAGATGTATAAAATTGGAACAACAATCCTGGTTGCTTTTATCTTCTTTGCCCTTCCACTGCGGGGACAGCAATATCCGTTACCTGCCGTTTTAAATACGAGCGGAACTTGCCGGTTTTTACAACGAACGATGCATTTGCTCGCATCAAGTACACCCGAAAAAAAGAATACCGTAAAAATTTTGGTTTATGGCCAGTCAATCAGCGAACAGGATTGGTGGTTGGAGGTAAAACGGGATCTCATAGAGCGTTTTCCGAACGCCCGTATTATTATGGAGAATAGAGCCATCGGCGGCTTTTCATCCTCATTGTTAGTGAAGACTGTTGAAATGGACGTAAGTTCTTTTTATCCGGACCTGGTGTTGTTTCATGTTTACGGAGATCAGCATAATTATGAATTGATCATTAAGACGATCCGGAGCAGAACGGCTGCTGAAATAGCCCTGCAAACAGATCATTACAATAAGGAAGCTGAATTTAGTGATAAAATGGCTTATGAAATTTTACCAATCCTATCTCAAAAGTATAGCCTTGGTTTGATTGACATTCGTAGCGCCTGGAAAAGATACCTGGATGTTAATGGTTATGAGCCCTCTAAATTATTAAAAGATGACGTCCATTTGAACGAGCACGGGAACTTTCTTATGGCTGAATTGATCAAACCATACCTACAATATAAACCTAACTATAAACCGGACGAATTTCAATTGATGATAACATACAAGGTTGGAAAGGATGTTTTTATTAATGGAAATACATTGCGTTTACCTTTTACCGGCAATAAAGTGGATGTAATTGCAGACACGTTTTTCCAAGCCGGCTCAGCAATAATTTTAATCGATGGGAAAAAGCCATCCTCCTTTCAGGGAACGTATTTTATGACTCGTCCTTATCGTCCTAATAACCAGGGCTGGCCCTGGACTTTACCGGCCATGATACACATTGAACATCAAACTCCCTGGATACAGGAGGAATGGACGTGTACGTTTGAAGGCGTTTCGCCTCCATTTAACGATTTCACTTTTAAAATTAATGGGTCAAAGACGGGAAAGGACGGGATAGGCAGAGCCAGTCATGATTTTATATCTAAATCAAAACGAGTCATCATAAAAAAGGGTGATGCAGGTGATGGGGGTGACTGGCATCTGAATAGATCATTCCAGGTTTTAAAAACGATTGTAAAACCTGGCGACATGGTTAAATGGAAAACGTATTCCATCAGTACCGATTCATATTCCCCTAAAAGAAAGGAGGATACTTTCAATGAAAACATAACCACCTTATTTCAAGGCATACCCAACAAAAATCATGTGCTTACGATAAGAAGTACCGGCAAGGGTTTTCCCATCAAAGAGATAAGAGTCTATAAACCATATCTGCAATAAAATAAAATAATTTTTACTCTGCTCATACTCTTATATCTATTGTCAACTTACTAACAATATCAATGAACCTATCTAAAGTGTTAATACCTTTTATCTTATTGTTTGCAGGTTGCTCACCTACGATGAATACACTTATACACCGTGCTATTCCCTACCCGCAAAATAAACTTATTTGCTTACATCGGAATCACTATCTACCCGGCCGGTACCTGAGTGGTATGGCTAGAGGAGTAAGTCTATCCACGTTGATTCTGCCTTCTTAATTTGCAATTATACACTAATAATATATTAACAATGCTAAAGTCTTTATTCACCCTTGGATATACCGCCTTGTTTCTTTTATGCAATGCACAGAAAGAACACTCGAATATCAAATACCACCGCTCCATTCCTTATCCTGAAAGCGATTTGATTGCTTCTTTCAAGTGGAATTCGGAACCATACAGGTACCCCGGAACTGGTTCCGACATGCATTGGTGGACATGGGGAATTGATGATGCTATTTATGTATTGGACGACGATGGAATAAATTTTGGAGCACCCATAAATTATGCCCACGTTCTTAAAGTAACCGGCACGCCGCCTAAACATAAAGTGGAGACCGTCACCGACTTTTTGGAGATACCTTTTCGTAAAATGATGCCTAAAGATAAGATGCTTAGCAGGTATGTAGACGGTATTATTGCAGTGGATTCGTTGCTATATGTTTCCATCTATGATTATGATTGGAACCTTAAACGCAACATGCCATATTTTGATTCAATCAGGCCCAGGTTAGAACTGTACGATTGCTTTACAGGTGTTAAAGATAAAACTATGCTAAGCAATATGTTTTTCTCTTCCGGCTATTCAAAGAATTATGGTATAGCAGGCATTATTAAGTCAACTGATTTTGGTAAAACATGGACCAATGTTCCCAACGCAAGTACACCACGTTTTCTTGGACCAAAATTCGCCGGACTTACTTTTTTAAATTTTGGTCCTGGTTATAATAATGTGCCTGGTGATCTTAGTCCTTATGTGTATGCCATGTCAAACGATGGTAGCTGGGAAACGGGTGATCATATTTTTATGGCCCGGGTACATAAAGACAGTATTATCAACCGCGAAGCATGGCAGTTTTTATCTGCAATCAATAATGATAGGCCCAGTTGGTCAAAGTCAGAAGATGAAAGCCATCCTGTCTTTAGAGATCCCGGCCATGTGGGGCATCCAACTATATCTTATAACGCGGCGCTGAAGCGCTACATTCTTGGTATGTATAGTGATGTCGTTCCTCATCGCGAGGACGCATCGTTTGAAGAATTCGGCACCTGGGATAAAGAATCTGAACTACAGTTATACGAAAGCAAGTATCCATGGGGGCCGTGGAAAATTTTTTATAATGAAAAGCCCTGGGGTGGAACCGAACATTCATGCTATTTGCCACAAATACCAAATAAATGGTGGAGTAAAAATGGCTTGTCGGGCACCATTATGTTTGCCGGAGATTATACGGGTCACAAATTTGAATATTATGGTTTTATGACGCAGCAATTCATCCTTGAACTTAAGTAACCCCTGTTAAACTTTTGGCCAAAGGATTACAAATAGCAATAAAGGAGTTGTGCATAAAAAGTAAAATGAACTTTTTTAAAACCCTTTATTTCACTAAACAATTAAAAAAATCATAAAACAAACTCCTGTAAGCATTTAAGAAAATGTAAGAACTGCAATGATCGGATTAAACTTATACAAATGCTTATGAAACAGTTATTTGTTACTTTACTAACGCTGGGTAACCTTATAGTGAATGCGCAATCTACTCCCTTGCAATATGAGGTGGCTTGTTGGCAGGGAAACAAAGCAGCGGCCGTATCCATAACGTTCGATGATTGTATGCCCAGCCAGTTCGAACATGCCATACCTGTACTAGATGACGCTTCAAGAAAAATACGGGCAACGTTCTTTTTAACGGGTAAAAGCATCCCTGCTAATACCAGATCAGTAATACAAGCTTATGAAACAGGTCACGAGATTGCAAACCACTCCTTCACTCATCCTTCCAAAATGGCCGACCTTGCTGCGACAGAAATTGATGCCGAATTGAAAAGCTGCCAGGACGCAACGCATCACCTTTTTAATAAAACCGTGTCTTTTACAATGGCTTATCCGAACGGCAGCGGGCAGGATACAGCAGCAAAAGATTTGGTGGTACGAAAGATTTTAAGAAAGTATTTTATTGGCGCCAGGGCTACATAGATAAAGCCTTCGAGGATTAATGAGTACTTATGGGAGCAGCCTTTTACAGGCGAAAGTTATTATAGGATTAACAGTGCTATGATAAATGATGGTTTCAGTGTTTCTGATTGTTCAAATGACCTGGACGAAGCCATTTCGAAAGGCGGTTTGTACTGCGCAACGTATCACGGAATAGAAACAGGTTGGGTCATTACGGGCAAAGTGCTCTTTACTTCTCATATGGATGCGTTGATAAAGAAAAAAGACCAGTTATGGATTGCAACATTCAGAGAGGTGGTGGCATATCACAGAGAGGGAAACTCGGCTACATTATCAGTTGTTGCTGAAAGCCGCCGCAAATGGCGCTTACGGCTTACAGATACGCTATCGGATAATATAGCCTACAACGTGCCCCTCACTATCCGTATAAAAAAACCTTCCGGCCGGAGGCTTAAATCCATTAAGCAAAATGGCAGAAAGATACCTTACCGCACCGATGGGGATAGTATCCAATTTGATGCAGTTCCAGATAATAGAGTGATTGTTTTTACAAAAAGAAAATGAACTTAACGGTGAATTGTAAGGGTAATCACAGTGGCAGGATAATAATAGGCAGCCAGTTAATGGTTTATTTCGTGGCCGGCTTATATCCTTTCATTACAGATGGCGTTTTTGAAAGCGCCTGGATTTCTATGTTACGGTAAAATACTTCCGCACCTTCAGATTGCAACTGTATTTTTCCGGCTGTCAACGGTTCCGCTTTCCCATTTTCAACGATCATGGAATTAAAGAGGCGCATCACCACTACGCCATTTACGATGTGAACACTGTTTCCATTAAACCCATACACCTCAATTGTATTCCATTCACCGGTAGGTTTTTCGGCATCCGGAAACTTGGCGCAGCTTGGGCCAGCAGGCATATCTTCTCCAAACCTTACCAAACTCCCCTTCGGATCATATGCATATCTGTCTTTAGCACCGCCGGCACGGGCAGGTATCTCTATAACAGTTGGCCCAACCTTCCAAAAATCACCACAATCGCGTTCCTGCACCTGGCATTCCTGGGATATCATCCAGTTATCGCTTCCTGCTCCCGGGGTGCCTGTGGAATAGTACAGTACGCCGCTATCCCGCATGACGCTATCTCTTGGCGCCCATTTCTTTTGGCCCCATTTAAATTGCAGCCTTAAATGGAAATTTGAAAACGATTCCGTAGTAGCAATGCATCCGAAAACCTGTCCGGAAATACGGATGGCGGGAACACCATCTACCTGCGCTATTGTAAAAACCTGGAGCGGATCATTATTCTTTCCAATGCGCTTCATGTAATTTCCGGCACTGTCCTTTTGCATGCCGGGCACAATGGCTGATGGATGTGGCTTGCTAAGATGCGTTTCCCAACCTGAAAAATCCTTATTATTGAAAATTATCTTCCATTTAGATTTTGTCATCTCCTGATGCGGAAAGAGAGCCTTGGCAACACTATTTTTTTCAACCGTAGACTGGCTAACTAAGAGCAGGGCGGGCAGCACCACGAAGAATTTATTAGAATAAAATTTTATTGCCACGAGGCCGATAAAACATGCAAAGGCCAGCAATAACTGACCAAAGCCAGGGAGAAAAAAGATTTCGCAAAAGGTCATACAGGTAGTTTAAATAATTAAAAATCAACTTTTAAATGAATTGCAAACAGCCTCTTATGAAAGTCAAAGTAATATAATACGATCATGCACTACACTAAGCCTATACACCGATCGCCCATGGGCTTTGAAAAGGTTTTCACCGCATCATTACCAGTCTGAATGGCGTTCGATATAGCTGCTAAACTTTTTCAAACCGTTAGAACGACATCTTCCGATAACTTCTATAAACGCAAACACTTTTAAAATGGTTGTAACCTGGGCTCACCAAAGGGTAATTGTAAACTCACCATACATTGATATTACACCCTGAATTGTTTATACAAAAGGTGGCATACTGCTATTAAAGGTTACCGATTTATTTTCTTTACGTGCAACACCCAATCATGAAAATTTACATTTCCGGGATACCCACCTGGTGCACTAAAAAAAACTTCTTTACCGCCTTTTACAACTTTTGAACTTAGCGACTTGCCGGTACCAGGATCAAACCAGGAATATTGAAAGCTGTCTGTTTCAGAAGCTGTTTTTAAATCGATTTTTAAGGTTCCGCCCCACCTGAGATACACTACATACTCGTGTCCCGCAAGGGCCAAACAATACTTGTTTACAGGGTATTCCAATACCAGTTCCGGATGCGGGGCCATTTTCCACCATTCTATTTTCTTAAAAAATTGTGCTAAATATCCCATAGAGCGGGCACCTTCATAGTCTAACGTGTTTCTTTCAAATCCTATTTCAAGTGGCCATGCACCTCCCGGGCCTGAAGGAGATTCGGGAACATGCGCCAGCCAAACATGCCCTCCACCATACGTATGTCCGGCTGCCCCTGAGAGAATCGCCGTCCAGGCTGCAAAACGGATGTCGCGGCCGGTCGGATTGCCTTCTATGAACTCGTACCAGGGTTCGGTGACCACAATCGGTTTGGCCGGTGTTGTTGAATAGGCCTTACTTATTACGGAAGGAATCATTTCATTTGCCATACGGCCGTGGCCAACCTGGCTCTGGTTGTAATCCAGCCAGGTTTCATTATTTAAAATTTCTGCAGTAGACCATTGCGGTGCATCCATACCGCCCTCCCAGTTTGGTGGGGTATTATGGGCACTCACAATGCGGTTATACGGATCTTCTGCCTTGATCCGTGCTCCTAAATCTTTCCAGAAAGGCAAACCTAAACCGCCATAATTATCCATGTTATATTCACCTGCAATTACCCATATTACATTATAGGCTGCAAAACGATGGACCAGGTAGCG
>JBBJMD010000151.1:0-9119 GCA_037719925.1 Ferruginibacter sp. | reverse complement strand
CAATGATATGAAAGATAAAAGCACCGTCTTTATATTTCTTGATGATGAAACCAAGCCCATGGGAGAGTACATGGTTCCTATTAATTTTGAATTTGATACAACCCGGCTTGTAGACGGGCCGCATACATTGCGGATCGTGAGTAAAAGCCATACAGGTAAAGAGGGCATCAGGAAAATTCCATTTATCGTGCATAACGGTCCGGCAATAGCCGTAGAAGGCATCACAGAAAACGCCGTGGTAGATGGCATTTTACCTATAATGATAAATGCATACAGCAAAGGTGACCAAAAGAAATTTATGATTGAAGGCAGCGAAACGCCGCAAAGCATTCCTTCCTGGCTATGGGCTGTGGCAATTTTATTTGTAGGATGGGCAATGTATTATTTCATTGTATCGCTTAATATGACATTGTAATCATGATACTTAAAAAAATTATGGCAGCTCTTGAAAACGCTGTACATCCCGTAGTTCAAGCATTGCGCAAAGGTGAGCATTTTAAAGTGTTGGCAATAGGCTTTAAAAAAGGGATGGTTCTAAAAGAACACCGGGCTCTTTTGCCCACCAAATTATTTGTGTTAAAAGGGCAAGTGTTTTACAAAGAAAATGATGCATCCACAACTCTTTCTACTTATGAAGAAATTGAAATACCTGTTAATATTGTACATTCAGTAGAAGCGGCAGAAGATAGTTTGTGTTTACTGACACAAGGTTAAAATATGAAAAAAGATATTGAAAATATAGAAGACATCATAAGGCTTGTAAATGTTTTTTACACAAAAGTTATTGATGATGTGACAATTGGGTACATCTTTAAAACCGTTGCCAATTTTTCTTTTGAAAAGCACATTCCGATAATGATTTCATTTTGGGAAACACTGTTGTTTGGCATCCCCGGTTACAAAGGAAACCCAATGCTAAAGCATATAGAATTAAACAAAACTATTCCGTTGAATACTGAACATTTTAAACAGTGGCTCTACCTTTGGGAAGAAACAATAAACGAAATTTTTAAAGGGAAAAATGCAAACGAAGCAATTGTTAAAGCTAAAAGTATTGGTGGGTTGTTGCAGTATAAAATAAATACCACTTCTGGAATTAAAGCTAGCAAGTGACTTCAAAACAGGGCATCAGGCAACAAGGGGTTTGCCAAAATGGGGGCGGACGGAATTCTATCAACCCCACTTCGGCAAGCCCTGATCTATGGCGGCATCTTTCACGTCTATAATCGCACTAACAACAAAGAATTACTTTTTAAAAATGATGATAACAGGCTGTATTTTTAAAACAATATGGCAAGTATCTCCAGCCTTATTTGGATACTTTTTGCTGGAACCTGCTTCCTAATCATTTTCATATTTTAATTCGTGTTAAACCTGCGGAAGTAATAAAACAATACTTGCATAGCCTGCCGGTATCGGTATTAAAACTGACAGAAAAAAATTTTATAAATGATAAAACTACTACGGAGTTGTTAATTGAGTTTGAATGGAAACGTTTTTTTATAGCTTATTCAATGTCATTTAATAAACAGTGTAAGAAGCGGCAATCTTTCCTGGCCATTTAGAGTAGAGGTAAACAAAGAAAGCCATTTTACGCAGGCAATTATTTATATACACGCGAATGCGCAGAAGCATAAACTTTGCGAAAGATTTCCTCAGCATACCTGGTCATCCTGGCATACGATGTTGTCAGCACAACCAACGCATCTTTGCCGGCAGGAGATACTGGATTGGTTTGGTGGGCTTCAGCTATTTATTGATCGCATATGGGCATGATTGAATATTATTTGGCAAAGTCGGTGAGTATTGATGATGACGAAGATAATTGTCCGGGCATTACCTCCTCTAGACCCACTAGATGAGGAGATATGATGTGATCTTTTGATGAACCAGGGGATAGCGAAATCTCACATCGTTTCCAGCGCATCTTTATTCCTTGGCTTCCACAAAACATAATAATAGGCAAGCACCAGTATTCCCATTACAAAGGGAATAATTGCAAGGTGTTTAAAAGTATATTCCCCAAACAACACCTTGGTATCGAAATGCAAAAATTCGCTGACCATCCAGTAAGAATTGGCAGTGATCCATACTATGATAGCAATATTATGACAGACCTCGCTCATGTAATGCCTGGTGCGTATGGCGATAACAACTGCAACGACCAGGGTAGGAAAAATCATGGCGATACCCAATGGCTGCCAGATCATGCACCAGCTGATATCTTTTAATAACCAGAATACGATATGTAAATTTTCCATCCTGCGATAGCGGAGCGGAATTGAATAAACCTCCTTACTCATGCAGTAAATTTTAGGTAGACAATTATTCTTATTGACGTATTATTATAAATTTGGAACCTTATTGGAGAAATTTTTTTTCGTTTGAAATATATTTATGCAGTGTAATGAGTTTTATAATTAAGGTAATTAAGGCATTGTAATTTATGTTATTGTTCAAAACGGAACACGGGGTAGCGCATATGCACCGGCTCATAGTAAGGAGAGTTTTTATAAATAAAATCAAGTTGCGCCGCAGCATCAGCTGCAAAGGCAGGATCAGCCAGTTTTTTTTCCTGCAGTTGTTTCTGAAGAAGGGTATCTTTTTTTAATGTTTTAGCAGCGGCTTCTTCCCAGCGATAATCACTGTATCCTTCCTTTTGCTGCAAGACAGCGTCGAAAAAATTCCAGGCAAAGAAACTGTCATCCCCGGTAGGTTCCAGCATTTCTACAATGTAACGGTTGGCATTTTGATCCATAGGAATATAAACATCTCCTTTTAGGAATTTTATTCTTTGACTGCTTACCGAAACTTCCACATCAAAGTTTTTATGATGCTTTTCAAAGGGCCGAGGTGATGATTTATAATCATTGATGTAATAGGCATCTACCGTAATCATTGTATCCTTCAGGAAGGGGAAAAATTTAACCCCGTTCAATTCAAGCAAGCCGATTACTTGATGCCATCCCCGCTGGATGATATAAGCCGTTGGTTTATTTTTTATGTTGAGAGGGGTATACACATCAAACATTTTCACGTCTTTGGTAAAGGGTTTCTTATGATCATAATACATCGACCTTAAACCAGTGGCATTACTTGTTCTAAAGGCCTGTTCATAACCCATGAAATGCACGGCGGAATTTTTGGTAGAATCCAATTTCCAGGTTAGTGGAAAAGAATTTTCTTTTATAACTGCAAGCTTTGCCGCTTTCCGTTGAGCAATTAATTCAACTGCATGGATCGCTGCCTGTTCCATCATAGCCTGCATCAGCGCGTAAGTAGATAATACGCGGTCTTTATAAGGCTTTAACATGTGCGTTTCCGGGACAAAAGCTATCGTTTGAAAAAGCGCGGCATAACCCGAAGAATATCTTGGAGGATCATAAAACATTTGGAAACCGCTTTCAGGCGAATCCGTTGTAAAATGTACATATGGCGTCATCGCCCATCCCTTTGCTGTCATGCTTTGATATAGTGCCGGCTCAAAAGTTTGCTTCAGCCAGGTGCCCAATACAGGTCCAAGCTTATTGTATTGTGTCGTAATAAGGGTCATCGTATGCTGGTAATCGGCACCATCACTTACATGGTTATCCACCAGGATATCCGGGTCAAGCAGGTGGAAGATTTCCGCAAAGGACCGGGCTTCCTTACTATCACTTTTTGTAAAATCCCTGTTGAGGTCAAGGTTTTGTGCATTGCCCCTGAAGCCATATTCCAAAGGGCCATTTTGGTTTACCCGGGAAAATGAGCCCCGGTTTAAACTTCCACCGATATTGTAAACCGGTATAAAGGCAAGCACGACATTTACAGGTAGTTTTATCTTTTTGTCAACGATATCCCTTACCAGCAGCATACTTGCATCGATGCCATCCGGCTCGCCGGGATGAATACCGTTAATTACCAGGATTATTATTTTTTTTTCATCATGCCATTTTGCGATATTAAATTGAGCATCACCGCTTACCATTACGAGGTGCAGCGCATACCCTGCATCAGTGCTCCCCATCTGTTTCACCAGTACAGACGCTGATTTTTTATCCAGCCTTTTAAACCAATCGATGGCTTCAAAATAAGTTGCAGATTCTTTACCTCGGATTTTTAAACCGGCATTGCTGCGCGTTGGAAAACTTTACGGAAAATAAGAATAACAGCACGCAGAAAGTAATAGCAGGAGCCCTCATTGACGGTATTATTTTTCACAAGCTACAATTTTTGCGCATAGGTTCTGTCAATGTATTTGAAAGCCTGATACGGCGGGTGTGGAGGAAATTAAGTAGAGGATCGCTTCAATCTTTCAGTTCTGGCATACGCTAAACTTATAGTAAAATAACAGGTTTGGTTCCTGTGTTGGAGGCATCGGGGGCAGTAATAAATTCTAGTGGGAGCAGCGGCTTTGGTGGGTCATTGCAAAAAAAACGCCGGGCATTGCCAGGCGTGTTGAATATAAGTTGAACAAATTACTTTGCCAGTAAATTGATCCTTTTAGCCAGTTTGCTTTTTAAGTTGGCCGCCTTATTTTTGTGGATTGTACCACGTTTTGCGAGCTTATCGATCATTGAAGCTACAAGCGGCTGCTTTTCAGTAGCCCCGGCTTTATCTTCCAATGCCTTAATATCGCGAATCGCGTTACGGGTTGTTTTACCATAATAACGGTTTCGCTCATTACGCTTCGTACTCTGACGCACATCTTTCTTGGTTGCTGAATGGTTTGCCATTTAAATCTTATTTTTGGGCTGCAAAGATAGGGATTTGAAATAAGAATCAGCGATTATCCAAAAGGATTCTGAAAAATCTTCATTTTAAGCCTAATAAATTCGTTTCCGGCTAAAATTTTTTGATGACAAGGGTCACTTTATTAATAATGCATATCCTTTCTTTGATTTTTTTATGCTTGGGCCTGGCGCTTGACATACTGAAATTCAATATTACGGCCAAATTTTTCCTTGATATCAATCTTTTTAATGAAAAAAGGAGTGTGTTGGGTACTTTGCATACTTTATGGGAAACAGGTAATTATTTTCCTTTCCTGCTGATCAGTTTATTTGGGGTAATGGTTCCATTGGTTAAATCCGGGTTCATTTTTTATTTTCTGCTTAATAAAAATGTCCCTTCGAAGTGGTACAAATCGGTTAGTACGATCAGTAAATGGGCCATGGCATATGTATTGCGGTGAGCATCCTGATTGCTTTCCTGGGAGCAAAGGCCATGAAAAATACCTCCGCTTCGCTGGAAACGGGATTTTATTATTTCACGGCCTATGTTTTAACGAGCGCCATTATTGTGAGTTTTTTAATCCCCCGGGATAAAATCGATCTTTCTTCTAATGCATAAATGAACGATATTTGCTTCCTGATTGCCATACAACAAATTCTTTGTTTACAATGAAAGATTTTCAATATATCACCAACGCACATCCCGCATACATCGAAAACCTGTATCACGATTTTTTAAAAGACCCTTCTACTGTTGACGGGGAATTACGCAAATTTTTTGAGGGATTTGATTTTGCCTTGAGCGGTAATGGAAATGGAACACTCAACGGTGCAAAGACTCCTGCGCAAGTTCCGGTAGAAACAATTCAACTTGATAAAGAATTGAATGTTTACCAATTAATCCAAGCTTACCGGAGAAAAGGGCACCTGGTTGCGAAAACCAATCCTGTCCGCGAGCGCAAAGACCGGAAAGCAAACCTGAGCCTTGAAAATTTTGGATTGAGCGAGGTTGATATGTCGGCTGATTTTGAAACCGGGAAATTTGTTGGGTTAGGAAAGACAACACTAAAAAATATTGTGGCGCATTTACAAAAATGTTACACCAATCATCTTGGTGTTGAATTTCGCGCCGATAACAGTACACGGAAACTTGACTGGATGATGCATGCCGTAGAGCATACCATGCTTCAGCCCGTTGCTTTAGAACAACAAAAAAGAATATTACAAAAATTAAATGAAGGGGTGATGTTTGAAAAATTCCTTCATACAAAGTATATAGGCCAAAAACGATTTTCCCTTGAGGGCGGTGAAACAACCATAGCCGCACTTGACGCCATCCTCAATACCGCTTCTCAGAATAATGTGCAGGAAGTAGTGATCGGTATGGCACACAGGGGGCGTTTGAATATTCTTGCCAACATCCTTGGAAAAACATATGAGCAGATCTTCAGCGAATTTGAAGGAACCAGCACACCGGATACCACCATGGGTAGTGGTGATGTAAAGTATCATCTTGGATTTAGCAGCGATATAATCACTTCGTCGGGTAACAAGATCAATTTAAAACTTTGTCCTAACCCCTCACACCTGGAAGCCGTAGATCCGGTGGTAGTGGGCTTCTCCCGCTGTAAAGCGGATGTGCTTTACAATAGCGATTTCGATAAAATATTACCCATTTTGATCCATGGCGATTCTTCGGTGGCAGGCCAGGGAGTGGTGTATGAAGTACTGCAAATGTCCGGTCTGAAGGGTTATTATACCGGCGGTACGATTCACTTTGTTATTAATAACCAGATCGGCTTTACTACTGATTTTGATGATGCGCGCAGTTCCGACTATTGTACCTCTATTGCTGCGATGGTAAAGGCGCCGGTATTACATGTAAATGGCGATGATCCTGAAGCGGTGGTAAAGGCGGTGGAGATAGCTACGCATTACCGCCAGGAATTCAATAGTGACATATTCATTGACATGGTGTGTTACCGTAAACACGGCCACAATGAGGGCGATGAGCCTAAATTTACACAACCTCAGCTGTATGCCTTAATCGACAAACATCCTAACCCCCGGGAAGTTTATACACAATACCTGATTGAAAATGGTGAGCCTGAGGCAAAAGAACTGGCAAAGCAAATGGAGAAACAGTTTTTGAACGACTTACAGGAACGGCTAGACGAAGTGAAACAAAACCCCCTTCCCTATACTTTTCAAAAGCCGGAGCTTTGGTGGAAAAGCCTGAGGAGGGGAGTTGCGGGCGACTTTGAAAATTCGCCTGTTACCGCGATTAATGAGAAGGATTTCAATTTATTATTCGAAGGCCTGATGAAATGGCCCTCAGATTTTAAACCACTCCGGAAAGTGGAAAAATTATTGCAGGATAAAATAAAGTTGTATAGCGAGGAACAAAAAGTAGATTGGGCAACCGGGGAGCTGATGGCTTATGGGAGTTTATTAATAGAAGGTAAAGACGTTCGGATGAGCGGGCAGGATGTGAAAAGAGGAACTTTTAGTCACCGGCATTCTGTTCTTTATGATGAAAATACGAATGCGGAATATAATCGCCTGGATCATTTTACTGAAATGCAGGCCCCTTTCCGGATCACACTCCTTATTAAGCGAATACGCTGTATTAGGTTTTGAATATGGTTATTCGATGGCAAACCCGAATGCACTGGTTATTTGGGAAGCACAGTTCGGTGATTTTTGTAATGGCGCCCAAACAACGATCGACCAGTTTATAGCCGCGGCGGAAACGAAGTGGCAGCGTATGAATGGTGTAGTGATGTTATTGCCCCACGGTTATGAGGGGCAAGGCCCGGAGCATAGCAGCGCAAGGATGGAACGGTTCCTTCAAATGTGTGCTGAACTCAATATGGTGATCACCAACGTAACTACAGCCGCCAATTTTTTCCATTTATTACGCAGGCAGCTTGCCTGGCCATTCCGGAAACCACTCGTTAATTTTTCTCCAAAAGCAAACCTGCGCCACCCGGGAAGTTATAGCCTGGCAAGTGAATTTATTTCCGGAGGTTTTAAGGAAATAATAGATGACGCATTTGTAAAAGATCCTGCAGACGTGAAAAAAGTAATTCTGTGTAGTGGAAAAATGTACTTCGATCTTGCTGAAAGACAAGTTAAAGATAACAAGACGGATACAGCCATTGTACGATTAGAACAGATCTACCCGCTTCCTCAAACAAAGCTGGATGAGCTATACAAAAAGTATAATAAAGCCATCTGGCATTGGGTGCAGGAAGAGCCGTTGAATATGGGGGCTGCTACATTCTTACGCATGAACCTGAAAAATATTAATTTTTTTATTACCAGTCGTACCCCTAGCGCCTCTACGGCTACAGGTTATTCTAAAATCCATGCAAAAGAACAGGGTGAATTAATTGATAGGGCATTTTCGATTTAGCATTAAACCTTCTTGACTGTCTTCACTGGTTTTTAGAAAAGCTTAAAGAACTCAGAACGCCTGTAAATTGGATTGTTGGAAGGGTGCATATAGGCTCTGTGAATGATGAGTAACTGTAAATAAAAGTTGAATATTTAAATGTCTGCCATTAAGCAGGGTTATGGTAGTTCATTAAGATTTGTAATGAAAGATTCCTTGGTTAACTTTTTTTTTATCTGCAGCCAGTACAATGATGCCGGCCGCAAGGGCGATACCACCTGCATACATTGCCCACCTACAGTTTAAGTGCCATAGGCACGATATTTTGGTAAAAGAGCAAGTTTTTTAAAATTAGTTAAGCCCTGTAAAGGCGACATTTTTTTGCTTTGAGATCAGGCGATGTAATGTCGCCCTTACAGGGCTTATCAATATTTACCAGGGAATTTCTACCAAAATATCGCCTTTACGAGGCTTCGCAAATTGCTTTATATCCGGCTATGCCATCTTAATGGGGCATCCTATTACTTTAATTCTGGTTGTATATGCTTAATATCCGTTAGCTACTAATAAGCTCTGTGCCAATGGTGATTCACTGAAATAAAGTTGAAAAATAAAACTCTCCATTGAGCAGGGTTATGATTTATAGCAGTATCAACGAAGTTTAAAGTGCCATAGGCACGATATTTTGGTAGCGCAAGTTTTTAAAATTAGCTAAGCCTTGTAAGGGCGACATTTTTTTGCTTTGAGATCAGGCGATGTAATGTCGCCCTTACAGGGCTTATTAATATTACCAGGAAATTTCTACCAAAATATCGCCTTTACGAGGCTTCGCAAATTGCTTCATATCCGGCTACGCGATCTTAATCAGTTATTGTATTTATTTACCTATTATAGTAATATCTTAAAATCTCTACCTACTAAATACTGTCTAAATTAAAAACCCTGCTCAAGGCAGGTAACTATTCAGTACCCCAATTTAGCAATAAGGGATAAGGCATTCAAAACATTTT
>JBBJMD010000150.1:0-9136 GCA_037719925.1 Ferruginibacter sp. | reverse complement strand
TATTATTGAGTGAGTTTGCAGCCTTGCTACTTATGCCGCTCATCGTCAAGCCGAAAGCATATACTCTTTTCGGATCCGCGTTTTTATTCGCAATCAGCTCATCCATTACTTTTTTTAGATTTGCAAAATGCTGCTTCCACCCACTGGAAGTAGCCGGTGCAATAATATAAGTGGGAACGCCCTGGGTATTCGCACCGAAATTATGCCACATACGAACCGGCGGATCAACGGTATTGCGTAAGGTAGCATGTTAATTTTCCCCGCAGCATCCATGCATGAATAACGCTACAGGATATTTCTTCCCCGGTTCCATATTCGAGGGGGTGTATAAATAATATTCGGTGGAATCCTCTTTATGCCAGCTCCATTGAGGCAATCCCTTGTAATCGATATCCTGTGCCTTTATTGTGCCGGGAAATACATACAGTGAAAGTAAAATTACCTGTGCCAACACTGATTTTATGATAGTCATTTTTGTAATTTTTTGATACGGGTAATATCTTTAAATATAATTAGATTGTGTGCTGCAGTATGCTGAGAAGGCAGTACTATTTAACAATGCCAAAAGTAATTAATCTTTTCCTTTCGTTTGTTTTACAAGGAGCTTACTAACGGCCTGCACATATTGCCGGCACTTTGAATGATGCAATTTCCCCGGTAATGATTTATATTTAATGATGAAAAAAAATTTGACCAGTATTTGTTTTTCGCTCGGCGCGGCAAGTTTTTCTTACGCTCAATCAGTAGCGCCGGCGTACTCTATTGCACCCTGGTTTAATGATAAGAAAGCTGCAGTTTCATTGACATTTGATGATGGAATCAGCGGGCAATTTGCTATTGCCGTACCACTTTTAAATCAATATGGCTTTACATCTACTTTTTTTATAACACCCGGGATATTAACTTCTCAATTGATCAAGGACAAGTTGATAGCGGATGCAGCAAAAGCGGGGCATGAGATAGCGAATCATTCCCTGACGCATCCACATTTTGATAGTATTGCACCAGCTGATATTACTTCAGAAATTATTCAATCAAACGAAGCCATTAAAAAATATACCAGGCCCGGGCAAAGCCTTACACATGCATACCCGTTTGGTGAAGGAGGCCAGGAAACGGAGAAGGGCCTGCAGATAAGGTCTATCATTAAACAATATTTTATAGGCGCACGTGCCACCAGGAATAAAGTCATACCATTTAATGATTATCATTTTGCCCGGGAGCCCGACGACTACTTTAAAATAAACAGTGATATTATCGCAGACTCAGCTTCCATGGCGGAATTTACAACTCACCTCGATGCCACTATCAGCTCAGGCGGCTGGTATGTTCCTTGCTATCATGGGATTGAAAACGGTTGGTTAATAGTCCCGAAAGAAAATTTTCAAATGGAGCTGCAGGCTTTACAGGAAAGAAAGGAAATGGTGTGGATAGCAACGTTTGAAAACGTCTTAAAATATCACCGGCAACGGAATTGCACAAAGTTGCGTGGTACTGCTGAAAATAACGATTCATGGATATTGGAACTGAGGGACACTTTAAACAATGAAGCCACCTGGAACCATCCTTTAACCATTCATCTAAAACTTAACGGGAGAAAAGTAAAATCTATCCGGCAGGGAAATAAAAAGATTTTATTTATCATATCACCAAATGAAATGATTTTTAATGCAGTTCCCGGCAGGAATAAAATTATTGTCACAAAGGATAAATAAAGTTCTGCTATATCTATGTTGCAAAGAGGCGGAAAGATGTCAGGTTCCTGTTTTCACTTTAGTTACTTCCAGCATCATAATTATATATTACCCCATCACAATTATATACTTTGCACCTGGCATGAAATATTTGATTTTTATATGGATTGCCAGCTTTTCTTTTATCGGGTGCACGGCGCCAATGGATAAAAAAGCAATGACCGGAAAAGAATTGTCTGAAGTTCATTGCGCTTCCTGCCATCTTTTTCCTGAGCCCGGCCTGCTTGACAAAAGCACCTGGAAAACCTCGGTATTGCTGCCATGGCCAAATACATGGGAATCGACCATATTTTTGAAACGGCGCTACCTGGTAAAAAACCGCTCATCACGGTGAAAGAGTGGAAGGCCATATTGGATTACTATTTGAATGCCGCCCCTGGTACACTGCCAGGACAGGGAAGGCCGGTTTTCAAAACAGCTACCCATTTTTTTACAGTAACAAAAACAATGGTGCCTGAAGGTAATATACCGGCAACCTCGTTTATAAAAATTGATGAGGGAAACCATTGGATATATGCTGCCAATACGTTTGATTTTTCTGTCAATATTTATAGCACCAAGCTTAAACTCATCGCAAGGAATATGATCGGGGCAGCCGCTGTGGATTTTAATTTTAATAGTTCATTGCAGGAAGCAGGTTTAAGGGATGGCGTGTTTACCAATATTGGAATAATGAATCCAAATGACCGGGCAACCGGAACTGCGGAAAGTTTCCAGTTGGATAAAAAAGGTAATTTGATTGAGAGAAACCTGCTGTTTGATAGTATTCCCCGCCCGGTGCAGATAACAAAAGCTGATCTTGATAATGACGGCCGGCAGGATTATGTTATTTGTGGCTTCGGGAATACAACGGGTGCCCTCTATTGGATGAAGTCACTTGACAGTAACCGGTTTGAAAAAAAGATACTGAGCCCTTTTCCCGGTGCGATCAGGTCGTATGTAGATGACTTTAATAAAGATGGCCTGCCTGATATTATGGTTTTGATGGCCCAATCCAGGGAAGGTATCTTCATTTATTTAAACAAAACAAATGGCCTATTCGAAACAAGACAATTGCTTGCCTTTCCACCCGTATTTGGGTCAAGCTATTTTGATTTGGTTGATTTTAATAAAGACGGCTACCAGGACATTTTATATACCTGTGGAGATAATGATGATTATTCCTCCATCTTGAAATATTATCACGGCGTGTATATTTATTTAAATGACGGAAAGAATAATTTTAAACAGAAATATTTCTTTCCCATACATGGCTGTTACAAGGCAATGGCCAGGGACTTCGATAAGGATGGCGACCTTGATATTGCTGCAATATCATTTTTCCCGGACACCAGTAACCAACCACAGGAATCTTTTGTTTACCTCGAACAAACATCCCCTTTCATTTTCTCGCCCTACGGAATTACTGCTTTTGATGAAGGACGGTGGATGACAATGGATGCTGGCGACCTTGATGGAGATGGTTATGATGACATCGTTCTGGGTAGCCTTATTCCACCCATTCCCGGAAAGGTTACGGAATGGAAAAAAAGCAACAAGCAAAAGGCCGCCATTTTATTATTGCACAATGAAGGCGGATCATTAAATAAAAAAAGATAAGGATAAACTATAAATGCCCATGCTGGCTTGGGTAGTCTCTATCACGTTGTTGGCGTATCATGATTGGAAGGAGTTCTTGTTCAACAGTTTTGAAATCTAAACGAAATCATAATGAAATTTTCTGGCGCGTTTTTTTCTGGACTGCTATCGCCCTTTGCTGGCGAATTAATTTCCTACGCTAATCCTACATAATTTTATAATGTAAAATAATTATCACTAACATTTCCGGCACCGTGCGGCCTATTGTACTGATTGATCAATAAGCAGCTGCAAATGAATAATTACCTGAACCCACATCTACAATTGTATATCCATCTTCATAGCGAATGACTTTAATTGCATTTCCACTTTCTGTAACTGCTGCATTTTTTTTCGAAGGAATATAAATGGTGGCAATTGAATTGCCTGGCACGGAAACGTTTAAAGTAAAAGTTTCTCCTGCGATCTTCCAATCACTTTTAATATTTCCCCTTACTGAATTGTAATTTCCACTTGCCCAGGTTAGATCACCTGAGGGTTGGGGCTTGATAATTATCTTTGCAAATCCCGGAGCAGCCACGTTAATACCAAGCAGTGAGCGGTAAAACCATTCATCAACAGAGCCAAACATCGGATGGTTCTGTGAGGGGCTGTGATCAGGGTAGGCCCAGGTTTCCCATAAGGTAGTGGCACCTGTAGAAAGCATATGGCCCCAGCCGGGGAAGTCGCGTTGATTGGCAATCTTGTAAGCAATATCATTCATATTATTCTCCCGCAAAATATCAAACATCATTTTTGTTGAAAAAATGCCGGTAGATAAATGCCAGTTATGTCTTGCAAATTCGTTCATTAATATTTTAACCGCCGAATCTTTTTGGGTAGCAATACCGTACCACAAAGCCAGTATCTGCGCGCTTTGCGTGGCATTATCGAAGCGGCCGGTGTTGGGTACGTAGTAATGATTTTGAATGGTAATTTTAATTCTTTCGGCAAGTTTGGCGTAATTCAGCGAATCTTCTTTTTTACCAAGTATACCTGCGAATTCCCGCGCAAGCTGCGCATGGTGGTAATAGAATAATGCAGCGCTGAATGCCTGCGGCTTAGTGTCCAGCGCTTCATGATCACTGATGTCCCAATAAAACAGGTCACCGATTGCTTTGGATTGCAGAAAATCCATTTGCTTTACAAAAGCCGCATAATTTTTTTCGATGATTCTTTTATCCCCGTAATAATCATAAAGTTGTTTTTGTAAAAAAGGGAATCCCAATTGCCAGCCCACGGGCCCTGATTCACCACCATAGCCCCTGTCAGCAATTCCGGTATAAGGAGCGATTTCTGTAATGCCCCCATCGGGTTGCTGCTCGTTAGCAAAATCAGTAACCGCCTTGGTGTAAAAACCCGTCATATCATAGTTATAGATAAAGGCGTTGGCGCTAACGACCATATCAGCGCCATAACCCATTTTTTCACGCCCCGGGCAATCCGACTGCACACTAAAAACGTTGCTCAAAAAGGTCCACTGAATCACCTCATGCAGCTCGTTAAACATATTATTGGAGCAGGCGAATGTACCGTTGGCTGGCAGGTCGCTATTCATTCTTAACCCTTCAATATCATTTATGGTTGGCTTCCCCGGCCAGCCGGTTATCTCCACGTACCGGAAACCGTGAAATGTAAACTGAGGATTCCAGGTTTCTTTACCCGTTCCTTTTAATATATAACCATCCTCCTGCCAGGCTGTCTCCGGTGCCCCTGGCCCGCCTTTGATACCTCCTTTTTTTATTTGTGTGGCAACGGTAGTCTGGTAATTTAAACTGCCATCTTTGTAGATATCCTCGCCATAACGTAAAATGATTTTTGATCCCGCAGGACCATTTACCCTGATACGCGCAACACCGGCAAAATTTTGCCCCATATCAACAATGAATGTATCCTTTGACGGTTCGGTAATTGAAACCGGTTTAATCACTCTTGTAATTTTTATGGCGGGAAGCATTTGTGCGGTCAATTTTCCCGACGGGCCAGTAACAGCCACCGCATTTTTCCAGTTGCCCTGGTTTACATCAGTTGTATTCCAGTTCTTTTGCTCCAGTCTTGCATCGTATTTTTCACCTAAATAAACATTGTTATGAATAACCGGACCGGGGGCTGTTTGCCAGCGTTCATCAGTTATAATTGTTGCAAATGAACCATCGCTATAATTAATGTGAATCTGCGCTTTTACACAGGGCCTCCCCGTTTCCTGGACCTTCCTGAGATCAAACCTGCCAAAAAGACGCAGTGGTAAAGGGTTCCACCATCCACTCCCAAGCATAACGCCTACCACATTTGTTCCTTTATTCACTAATGCCGTGATGTCATAAATACTATACAACACTTCTTTCCGATAGGTTGTAAATCCCGGATCCAGCACATGGTCACCAATTTTCTGACCATTTAAAAATGCTTCATAATATCCAACTCCACTGATATAAAGCCTTGCCGCGGTTATTTTTTTACCAGATGAAAAAGATCGTCTCAATAAAGGCATCCTGTCTTCCTTATAATAATCCTCGTCGTGCTCCGGGTTCTTGCTACCATCGTTTATCCATTTTGCCTTCCAGTCGGGTTGTTGCAGCATGGCTGTTTCAAACCAATTGATCCCGCTCCACTCCGATGCTTCGTTTGCCTGGTTAGCTATTTTAATCCTCCAATAATATTTAGTAAATGATTTTAGCGGACTGCCCCCATATTCAAGATGTACACTTTGCGAGGAAGCAATTTTGCCGGTGGACCAAAGATTTCCTTTTCCCTGCCGGATCATTTTGAAGTTATCACTTACAATAATTTCAAATCCTGATTGTAGCTGGTTTCTTTCTGCAGAATTAGACGTCCAGCTAAAGCGGGGCGTCTTTGTATCGATCCCTAATGGGTTACTCATGTATTCACAGGTAAGTTTGCCAGGCAGCAAAGGAGCAGCAACGCCGTAAAATATAAACAGTAAGCAAAAGCTCGTGTTAGCGAAAACTTTTTTCAATGGACTTAATTTAGTAGTGGATGCTAGGTTTTTATCCTGTTGACGATGGGTTCATGTTCTTTGCTAAACATCTTTGGTCGCATCATCATTTCGTCAATGATTAACAGCTTACACTTTCAATGTAAAGGGTGCTATGCAAAGAATATTATTTAAAATTTATGAGGTGGTCATAAGTAACAATCTCATCCTATAAACTAGGTATGTGGCAATACCCATGGCTTACGGTACTGCGGCGTAATGAGTGCATTTGCGCTGGCGTTGTTACCGAAATTTTTTTGGGTACTGTTCCAGGTGAGTTGAGAATTGGTGCGCAATGCGATATTCGCTGCATGTGCATACCTGGCTACAAGGCTACCGTTCTCAATAGTACAAGCCGGATCTTTCCGTGATTTGATACAGTCAAGAAAATTTTTCATATGCAGGTCATGAGAGCCAATGCCTTTCTGTTTTTCCATCAGCGGCACCTTATGTTTTTTACTTTCATTGTCATATTCAGGGAACAGTTCCCACCCATCGCGGTCTATCACCATCGTAGCATCATTGCCGGCAAATGCAAGGCCATATGGACGTCCATAAGGCCCGTTTTGAGTGCCGGCGGTATGTTCCCAATTGATAAGATAATCTTTTAACTGATAGCTAACATTCATGGTATCGAAGGTTTCATGAGCATGTCCCGGGAAAGCAAAATTTCCACCAGTAGCAGTTATAATTTCAGGAAGTTCAGTAATGTCTTTCGCCCATAAAGCTATATCGATGAGGTGAACCCCCCAATCGGTCATAAGCCCTCCGCCATAATCCCAGAACATTCGCCAGGAACTATGAAATCTTGAACTGTTGAAACTGCGTGCAGGGGCCGGGCCAAGCCAGGTGTCAAAATCCACTCCGGGAGGAACCGCACTGTCTGGTACAACGGGACGGCCAATTCCATAATTAAAATTTGCCCAAATATTTACTTTGCGCAACTGCCCTATTTTACCGGCCTTTATAAAATCCATAGCCTGTATCCAGTGCGCCCCGCTTCTTTGCTGCTGGCCTACCTGAACCACTCTTTTATATTTTCTAGCGGCATGCTCCATTACCTCGCATTCCATTATACTGTTTGCCAATGGCTTTTCCACATAGATATCCTTACCGGCTTCACAGGCGTATAAAAAGGGCAGGCAATGCCAATGATCCGGTGTGCCTATAATTACCGCGTCGATATCTTTATTATCAATCAGTTTCCTGAAATCTTTATAAAGTGCGGGCGCCCTCCCCTGTATATTTTGAACATCCCTGCTGCGGTTGTTTAAGATTTCATCATCTATATCACACAGGGCGGCACATTCAACCCCGGGCTGCTTTAGCGCGTTTTCAAGATCACCAAACCCCATACTCTTACAACCAATTAATGCAATTCTTATTTTTTCATTGGGTGCAAACTTTTTCCCTTGTATGATGAGCGGCGAAAGCATGTTTCCCGCAATTGCAGTACCAGCAACAAGTTTAGCGCTGTGGTTTAAGAATTTACGACGTGTTGTGATCATGGGAATGGTTGTTTAACATTTTAGAAGATTATATAACTCAACGCAACTACTGTAACGGGATATTACGCTGGCAGCAGCTATTTTTAATTTTACATTATGAAAGTGTTTTAAAGCCATATTTATTTTTAGTGTATAATAAGCCATTCGGCTTCCCTGAATGACTGAAATTTCATCAAATATTAGTTCCCCGGGTAACGCAAATGCGATATAGCTATTACCCAATACAGGGTTGCACTGCATCTGCGAATGGTTCGCGGTATCTCCTCTTGGTACGGTATTCCCATGCAACCTCTAATTGCTTTACGTTTCCTGTAACAACCTGTGGTCGGAACATTTGTACTGCTGCCAGGAAGTATAGCCTGCCGGTTCACTGCAACTACAAATAAAAATCATTTTAAACCCTTCTGGTAATACTTTAATCGTTTTTTTCCTACTTTTTAAAAATTAATTTTTATAACTTTTGCAAGCGCAACCCTTCCTTCTTTTATAATTTGTAGTTATTCATCCGCATGATGTCGATTGCCCAAGGGTCAGTTACTGAAATTTTAATAATGAATATAATGAACGCATTCAGAGCCCATTATTTTTTGATCGATTTATAAACAGTTCCTGATTGACAATGGTGCCTGTTTAAGAAAACCTATGTGTTGGCCGCGGATAGCCTGGTTGAAAAGCTGACAGGTTGTTCGTAACAATTTTAGATCCTGATAAAATTTCAAGATCATTAACAACATCTGCAACAAGCTGCCTGAGCCTCGCAGGCTCCGTTTGCACCCGCATATTGATCAATACCTTTACAACTCCTGCCTGGTGTATTTGTATTGCCGCAGGGGGTTGGCCGCTTCCGGTAAAACTGATTTTTGTACAACTGTTGATCAAAAACTTCAAATGCCCGATGGGATAGTGATGGTCATTGACTTTTTTATAAAAGTTATTGATAAGATCTCCCGCCTCGTGAATGGCAGTATTATTTGCACTGTAAATTTCCAGTTCCCCATCGAACCAGGCCAGCCTGGCTTCTCCAGCGGCGTAGATCTCATAGTCAATGGCAAGGGACTGAAGGGAACCTGCAGAGTCGTAATCGTTCAATGTATTTAACCAAAGCCCGATATGATCCTTGTCAAAAGAATTTTGATACAATAATATTTTGCCTGCATACTTTTCCTGCATAATGCCCTTGATTTGACTCAATTGTATTTCGCTTAACAAATCGATTTTATTGATGATGATAATGCCGGCCTCTTCTAACTGTTTAAAATAAA
>JBBJMD010000149.1:0-9138 GCA_037719925.1 Ferruginibacter sp. | reverse complement strand
CAAAATGGTTAACAGCCCAAATATTTGGAACAACGAAATATGCTCATTTGCAAAAAACACACCGAGTAAAACAGCAACGACCGGGTTAACATAAGCATAGGTGCTAACCTGTGTGGCACTCCTCACCTGCAGCAACCATACATAAGCACTGAACCCCGCGATAGACCCGAAAAACACCAGGTACATTACCGACAGCCATGCTTCCGCAGGAATAGCCTGCCAATCCAAATGCTGTATTTCCCCCCGTAAAAAACTTCCCGGTACAAATGCAATCCCCGCTGCCAGCATTTGCCAGGCAATACTAACCGAAACTGCACCACCAGAGGATTTGTATTTCGAATACAGAGAACCACCGGCCCACGCAATGGAGCCAATGATCAATATAATGACTCCTCCTAATTCCTGGGTACTGCCTTTGGTGGAAAATGCATCGCTGATATTTTCTCCAAACAATAATAGAATTCCCGCAAAACCCAGGATCAGTCCACCTATCGTGGTTTTATTCCGGAAGTTTTCACCCCACTTTGGTTTATCAAGCAATATGAACCATAGCGGCGCTGAAGATACCATGATGGCGACCATGCCACTGGGCATATATTGCTCAACCCATATGACTGCACCGCTGCCAATAAATAACATCAGCACACCACTGATCGCCGCTGGCAGGAACTCCTTTTTTACGAATACCTGTTCACCTTTTGCGATGGTCCAACCCAGCATGATTGTCCCGGCGATCAGGAACCGCAGCGCCCCAAGAAGGAAAGGCGGAAACCCACCGATTGCTTTTTGGATAAAGAAATAAGTAGAGCCCCATACAATATAAACGGTGGCAAATGCGAGCACTACCATTAGGGGTGAAGGGATTTTTTTATTCATTGTGTCCATGCTGCTATTTTTCAGGAATGATCAATTGCTGTTGTTCTTTTACTGTTTCTAAGACGATGATGGTTCGCGTGGATAAAATATTTTTTAGCTTGCTGAACTGGTTACGCATCAGTGCCATGAGCGATGCCGAATCTGCCGTTCTAATTTTTACGAGGTAACAATCTTCTCCTGCGATATGATGCACTTCCTGCACCTCCGGAATTTTGGCGAGTTCTTTTCCAGTAGTGCTGCAACCCAGGCCGTCAGCAGCTTTCATAAATACAAACGCAAGGAGCTTCTGCTGCAGGGGAGCCGGATTAAGCCGGGTGGTATATTGAAGTATAACATGTTTTTGTTCCAGTTTTTTAACCCGCTCCAATCCAGGCGCCATATTGAGCTCCCTGGCAAGGTCGGCATTGGAAATGCGGGCGTTTTCCTGCATAAGCCTCAAAATGTCCAGGTCAACCTTGTCCAGCAATATCTCCGTTTCTACTATCATTCTGTAAAAATAAAGATATTTAGAATATTATTCAAAAATTATTACAATTAAGTTATTTAAATTCTCATTTATCGCTTTAAAATTGAACAAGTGTAGTTGTACGAAGATGGATCTCAATAGCGATCAGATAACTTCTCTTTGAAAAATAAGGTATTATAAGTTGTTTAAATCCGCAGATTTCGAAGATACCTATGCTCGTTAAGGAAAAGTTTCATAAATAAATTAAAGGTCATACTGTTAAAGATTAAACACTATGTAGAAGCGACGCTATTTTTTAGTGTGTAAAGTTTCTGCAGTAAAGCATCCCAATAAATTGATAAAATTCCGGATGATAGATAAACTGTAAGATTGAAAAAGCAGACTGGTGAACCTTGATTATTCCTGATTGCGTTTTAATAGTAATCTTATTTATTTCTTACAGGCATTGTTCTGCTGCATGCTGTCACGTTACGCTAAAAATATTTTTCTACACTGAATATTAATATCATTCAACGGCATTAAATAAATGCCTCAAGGGTGATGGATAGTTTTACGGAATCGGTGAAAAGCGCCCGGCGCATAGCCCTCCCGGTTAGTATAGGTTTCCGGTTGCCGAAACAACAGCCATAAATTTTTCCGTGTAAAATTTTTCATGACTTGACCTGGTGCCAGCACCTGTGCTTTCTTAAAAAAAAATACCTGCTAAGGCAACCAATTTTCAGCAGACATCGTTTTGTATTACACAATGCAATTCTAAAACCGAATATTAATATAGCAGGTATAAGCCTGCAATATCCCCTAAAATTAAATTATGAAAAAGTATAACTTTTTATTTGTAGCCATCGCTTTCGCGGCTGTATTTTTATCCTGTAAAAATGATCCGGTTGTAACCCCACCCCGGACGGATGTACATGTAGATTCCAATAACCAGGCAGGCAGATATATTGCTGATAAAGACGGCAGAACTTTGTACTTTTTTTCCAATGATGTTAATGGTGCATCTAATTGTACCGGTGGTTGTACTACCAACTGGACGGTAGTGAATTTAGATATTACCACTACATTTACCGGTGGCCTTTTGGCAGGTGATTTTTCCACTATTACGCTTGCTTCGGGTGCAAAGCAATCAACTTATAAAGGATGGCCATTATATTATTACTCCCCCGCTGGTGTTGCAGAAGCTGCCGGTCAAACCACGGGCGAGGGAATAGGAAATGTCTGGTTCGTCGCAAAACCGGATTACTCAATAATGATCGGCAATTTTCAACTTACGGGCAGTAATGGTATTAACTATTTGAGCGACTATACGCCTGGTGACGGACGTACAAATTACTTCACGGACGGTAATGGAAATACATTATATGCATTTACCAGGGACAGTGCATTTATCAATAAATTTACAAGGCCTGACTTCAGCAATAATGCTAACTGGCCAATGTATGAAACGGAGAATATTACGCTGCCTTCAACATTGGATAAATCCCTTTTTGCAGTGATTGATTTTAATCGTAAAAAACAATTGACCTACAAGGGCTGGCCCTTGTATTATTTTGGTCCTGATAATATGACAAGGGGATCGAATAAGGGAATATCAATTCCTGCGGCTGCTGCACCCGGTTCTGTTTGGCCTGTTGCAGTAAAAGATGCGATGCCTGCACCAAGATTATAAAACGGCTAAACCATGTAAAGTGGGATAAACGATGGGTTGGGGTTTTAAATCAGATTTTAACTGCCTTATAATTATCGAACGCGGAAAGGATTTGTAACAATCATTGGTTGTCATTAATCCCTTCGTGCATTATCAATAAAATGACGCCGGATGTCTTTCTCTTTTTTTGTTACCGCAAAAAATTCATCCAGGTATTTATTGATCTCCTTTTTATTACCCTGGGTTAACGGTTCAAAATTTGAGACCAACGATTTTATTGCGTCCTTTTGTGCAAAGAAAATCGCTAATGCTGCCTGTAGTTCTGACATCGTTCTGGGAAAGCCCCTGTATACGCGCTCGCGGATACTGTTTATATCCAACTCGGTTACAGGAAGTGCATAATTTGCATTCACGAGCCCACAATAATCAAAATCATAAGGCACCACGAAGGGCCCTGTTAAACTATCAGTTTTAGCACGTATGGTTTAAGGTTTTTATAGGCGGGAATTGACCAATCCGTATTTCCAATCAGGTACTGAAACAATGATACCAGTGTGGTATGGCCACGATTGGTTTGCACATTTTGAAAGCTGCCTGTTTTTATCTCCTCACAGTTACTTCTTTTGGCCATATCATCCACATCCTCGATAAAGAATGCATACATTTTCTGCGGCTTAATTTTTTCTTTGATATCACGATAGCTCATCTTAACGAGCCTTACACGAAAACTTTTCGCCGTAAGGAGATTGTAAATTTTGTAAGCCAGGTATTCTTTCAATACTAATTGCTCATAATAAGGAGCGTTGCCGCAGGGAGATACCAGTTTGAGACGCCCCAGCTTTTTTAGCGACTTTGAATTAGCTGTTTTAAAATTGATGATAATAGGTGGTATATCACATTCGCCGCGCCTGAACTGCCCGCGCGGCCTTATTTCTACTTCTTCCGTTACTTTCAGTCTATCAGGGAACAGGCAGGTGATCGAAGCAGGTAAGAAATTTTGCTGGTAATCTTTTCTTAGTTTTTCATTGATTAATTTTTTAAAGTCTGACACAAGATTCATTTCAATCACCTGTTCATCCGCGAAAAATTTTCTTGTCAATGGCAAATGTTTGCGAAACAGGCTATGATTCCAGTGCTTAATAACCAATAGTTTATCCTGCAAAAAGCAGTTTCAGCCAAAATACAAAAGGTATCGGAATTTAATAAAATAAGATTGAATTGGGGAGGCAACTCCTTGGTGCATCTCCCTCTGAAAGCATATTTAAGAAAAGATTAATTGACCCGGTTGTTTATTATTGTTTTGAAAAAAGATCGTAGCCAATAAAAATACCGGCGTAATGAAAGTTCTTGTCGTGCCAGGTACCTGCGTCCCTTCCCTCGATCCCCTGTGCGGTTTGAAAGCGTATACCACCAGTTATTTTCCCGAACGAGTATCCGAGTCCGATAGCTCCAAAAAGGGCAGCGACAGATGGCCGCACATAATCACCTTCCATTTTAATCCTGCCGCCCAATTCACCGATCCCCATCTGCGGCTCAACAAAAAAACGATGTAAATATTGCCTGTAGCCTACTAAAAACGGAACCAGCCGGGTTGATGACTGCTCTTCCCTCAAAGTATTTTTATTCCGGCAGTTTAATAACCCGGCTGAAAAAGTAAGCTGGGCTGATTTACGGATCCCGTATAAACCTTTAATAAACCCGCCAAAACACCGGGCATTTTGATTAATTGTTGTACCAGCTTCTCCCGTTATATTGAGCTCATTATTGCCTTTCTGCGCCACCAGGTTCAGGAATATCATCATAAGTGGGATAAAAGTAACAATTTTTTTAAGCATACATAAATGAGCGCTTTGCGGAATCAAAAGCTGCCCCGGGTGAAATTTATTGCTTGTCATTATATTCATTTATGTAGGGAGAAGATGCCCTGGTGGCAGTTAAGAAAAACCTGGCCATACTTTATTGCTCTATTCATACTTTGTAATCGCCACAAACCCGGCTGCAAATAGGGGAACAAGTCAATAGAAAGAGGGCGCCAATCCGTCTGAAAAGCGTAAATTTGAATAAATTAGTATTTTAAACCGATTGTATTATGCGATGGTTACTGAAAACCAGGATCTTCCTGGTAACAATATGTATCCTGTTAACTGCCTGCCTGTTTTTATTTGCTACCAAAAAAAATAAAATAGATTTCAGCAGCCAGGTAAAACCGATCATCAACAATAAATGTATATCCTGTCATGGGGGTGTTCGGGCCAAGGGCGGTTTTAGCCTGTTGTTCAGGGAGGAAGCCCTGGCAAAAACCGCCTCCGGAAAATTCGCCATCATTCCCGGAGAACCTGAAAACAGCGAACTCGTGCGGCGGATTAACTATAAGGATCCTGAGGAGCGCATGCCATACAAACATGATCCGCTAAGCAAAGAAGAAATCAACGTACTTACAGACTGGATTAAACAAGGTGCAAAATGGGGCGACCACTGGGCTTATATGCGGGTGAAAGATTTGCCCCTTCCCGAAAAATCAACGTTTTTTGGCCTGGGAAAAAACAGTGATTGGGCTGCTAATGAAGTGGATCTTTTTATCGAAGAAAAATGGTCTGAACAAAAAATCCGGCCATCGCTCATGGCTGACAAGCAAACATTGCTCCGCAGGGTAAGCCTGGACATTACGGGTTTACCGGCCCCTGAACACCTTGCAAAAAAATATTTAACGGACAATAGTGCCAATGCCTATACCCTCCTGGTGGATTCCTTATTGGCATTGCCTTCGTACGGTGAAAAATGGACGGCCATGTGGCTGGATCTTGCGCGTTATGCTGACACCAAAGGCTATGAACGCGATGACCGCAGGACTATCTGGAAGTACAGGGACTGGCTCATTAAAGCATTTAATGAAGATAAACCTTATGATCAATTTTTAACAGAACAGATCGCCGGCGACCTGTTGCCCGATGCAACTGATGAGGATTATATCGCTACGGCCTTTCACCGCAACACAATGACCAATGACGAAGGAGGAACTGACAATGAAGAATTCAGGGTATCAGCGGTTATGGACAGGGTTAATACAACCTGGCAGGCAGTGATGGGGACCACCTTCGCGTGTGTGCAGTGCCATAGCCACCCCTATGATCCCTTCAAGCATGACGAATATTATAAGTTCATGGCTTTTTTCAACAATTCGCGCGATGAAGATACTGAAGCAGATTACCCGTTGCTGCGCAGTTACAATGATAGCATGCAACGCGAGGTGGTTAATGTAAAGAACTGGATCAATCAAAATGTTTCTCCGCAAAAAGCATCGGAAGTTTATACTTTTTTAAAAACATGGCAGCCATCTTTTAATTCACTTGTTTGCGACAGCTTTACCAATAGCGAATTAAACGACACCAAGTGGCTGGCCCTGCGCAATAATGCCGTCTGCAGACTTAAAAACGTTGATCTTTCCAGGAAGGAACAACTCGTCTTTCGTTACCAGTCCTTTAAATCCGGCGGTGAATGGAAGATACACCTCGACAAGCCGGATGGAGAAGTAATTTCTACAGTTACATTGCCAGTTACTTCAAAAGGATGGGTTATTTCAAAAACCAATTTAACCGCGGCAAGCGGAGTACACAATCTTTTTTTTACCTATACCAATAACGGGTTAAAGTCACCTAAAGATAATGGCGCATTATTCGATTGGTTTTATTTTACCGAGGAACTGCCCGGCAATGATAAGGAAGGATATGGTTCCGTTAAGGATAAGTACTGGTCCCTGTTAAAGTCAGAGGCCGTCTTGTCCACCACGCCGGTGATGGTGGATAACCCGGCTGAAATGCAGCGCGCATCTTATGTATTCGATCGGGGCAACTGGCTGGTGAAAGGGGATGAGGTTAAACCGGATGTTCCTCACTCGCTTAATGCTTTCCCCACGGGGATGCCGCGTAACAGGTTAGGGTTGGCAAAATGGTTAACGGCAAAAGATAACCCGCTTACTGCGCGTACCATGGTCAACCGTATCTGGGAACAGCTTTATGGCACCGGGCTCGTTGAAACCCTGGAAGACATGGGTACACAGGGAAGCGCACCTACTCATGTTGCCTTGCTGGATTGGCTAAGTTATCAATTCATGAATGCCGATAAATGGAGCACAAAGAAACTGGTACGCAAAATTGTACTGAGCAATACTTACCGGCAGGATTCAAAAATTTCCCCGGAGTTATTGCAAAAGGACCCTTATAATAAATTTTATGCAAGAGGGGCGCGGGTTCGTTTATCCTCAGAACAAATACGTGACCAGGCGCTTAGTATTAGTGGTGTATTGAGCAATAAAATGTATGGCCCAAGCGTATTTCCTTACCAGCCTGCTGGGATCTGGTTATCGCCCTGGAACGGTGCAGAATGGGCAATGAGCGAAGGCGAGGACAGGTATCGCCGTGCCTTGTACACTTATTGGAAGCGTTCGGCCGCCTACCCTTCCATGATCACTTTTGACGGCGTATCACGGGAAGTATGTTCGGTCCGGCGGATAAGAACGAATACGCCATTGCAGGCGCTCACAACCCTGAATGATTCGGTGTACATTGACCTGGCCCGGCATTTTGCCATCCGGATGCAGCGCACGGTTGAAAAGGAAACTGCCAAACAGATCAGTTACGGGTATACCCTGGCAACCAATCATTTGATAGGAACCGAAAAATTAAAAACCCTGATGTCCTTGTATAATAAGGCTTATGGCCAATTTAAGGATGACCGGGCAAAAACTGTAGCGATGACGGGCGCAATCGCTTCCCATACAAATCCCGAAACCGCTGCTTTAACAGTGGTAGCGAACGTTATTTTGAATTTGGATGAGGTACTGACCAAAAATTAGTTGAGATAGGTTACGGAACGATTTATCTGTGCTAATTATGATGGGTATATATATTCTTATAGCGATACCAACACTTGGTCTATAAAGAAACAGGAAGGGGAAGCATCGATTATAAATCGGGTATAAACTATCAGGTACTTATAAAAAAAATATAATCAGCGAGTTGTTATTTCATAATACCTGGTATAAACCAACATAGCCTAACATGTATATATGACACAAAAAGATTTACATAGCCAGCGCCTGGTAAAGGAAGCCGAAGAGGCGGTTATCAGGATGCAATCGAGGCGGCACTTTTTAAAAGAAAGTGCCATGGGGCTTGGCGGACTTGCACTTGGTGCATTGCTGGGAGGCTGCAGCAACAAATCTTCGCGTAATAGCGTTGTCTTTGACCCTGCTCATCCTTTATTGCCTAAATTACCCCATTTCCCCGGCAAGGCTAAAAGCGTTATTTACCTGCACATGGCGGGCGCGCCCTCGCAGCTTGAACTTTTTGATTATAAGCCTGAACTGATGAAAATGGATGGACAAAACTGTCCCCCTTCTTTGCTCGAAGGAAAGCGCTTTGCCTTTATCAGGGGCGTTCCCACCATGCTGGGCCCGCAGGCGAAATTTGAAAGATATGGTGATTCAGGCGCCTACGTAAGCGAGCATATGCCACACCTTGCCTCCATCGTGGATGAGATCAGTTTTCTGAAAGCAGTTACTACCGATCAGTTCAATCATGGCCCTGCACAACTGATGGTGCATACCGGCTCCGCAAGGCTGGGAAGGCCAAGTCTCGGATCCTGGGCAACTTATGGCCTGGGGACAGAAAATCAAAACCTGCCGGGCTTTGTGGTTTTAACCAGTGGCGGCAAAAATCCCGATGCAGGTAAAAGCGTGTGGGGCAGCGGTTTTTTACCAAGCGTATACCAGGGTGTCCAATGCAGGAGCGAAGGGGATCCGGTGTTATTTATCAAGGACCCGGAAGGTATGAGCAGGGACCTCCGGAAAGCTTCGATCGATGCCATCAATGAAGTAAATGAGCAGGAGTATAAAACCTACAATGACCCCGAAATCCTGTCGCGGATCTCTCAGTATGAGATGGCGTATAAAATGCAGATATCGGCGCCGGAAGTAATGAATATTAACGGGGAGCCGCAATACATCCATGAAATGTATGGTACAAAACCAGGTGAAGGTTGCTTTGCCAACAACGTTTTACTGGCCAGAAAGTTAGTAGAGAAAGGGGTACGGTTTGTACAACTGTTCGACTGGGGATGGGATAGCCATGGCACTGATGAAAGCCTTGCC
>JBBJMD010000148.1:0-9237 GCA_037719925.1 Ferruginibacter sp. | reverse complement strand
TGTATGCACAATTTAGTTTAGCAACATACTTATAATTTGTTTAACTTGTTTGTCAAATTATATATATGAAGCGGGAGCAAGTAAAATTAAGGCCATCAGAATTAAAATTTTTGCGTTCTTTCAAAAGTTCGGGCAAAAGAAGCCAAAGGGAGTATGATAGAGTGAACATACTTTTACTATTGCATAAAGGCAAGAAGGATGCAGAGATCGTGGATTTTCTTGAAGTAGAACGTACAACGATTTGGCGAACACGGAATCGCTATCTGCAAGAAGGGATTGAAAAAGCTTTGCAAGAAAAAGAACGTAGCGGCCAACCCAATAAATACGGGACTATACATGAAGCCGAGATAATAGCCTTAGCATGTAGTGATCCTCCCGCAGGCGGAGCCAGATGGACATTAGAGCTGCTTACTGAAAAAGTGAGCTTGCATAAGGGGTTGGAAAGTATCAATAGGGAAACAATTCGGTTAATACTAAAAAAAACGAATGTAAGCCTTGGTTAAAAAAAATGTGGTGCATAACAGCCATCACACCTGAGTATAGAAAAAGAATGTATAAGCTACTAACATTGTATTCACGTAGCTATAATAAACAATATCCGGTTGTTTGCGTGGATGAAAAAAGTAAGCAACTAATAGAAGATGTAAGAAAAAGTATCCCCTTAAAACCCGGCAGCCCGGCCAAATATGATGGTGAATATCGTCGGAGAGGCACCCGGAATATCTTTGTGGCTGTAGAACCCTTGGCAGGGAAGCGGAGAATAAAAGTAACACTTACAAGAAAAAAAACTGATTTCGCTTGTTTCATTAAGCAATTGATAGATCATGACTACAGGCAAGCCAAAAAAGTAAGGTTGGTATTAGATAACCTGAATACACATTTTGCCACGTCCTTTTATGAAACATTTTCAAAGAAGGAAGCAGACCGGATTTTAAGTAAAATAGATTTTTACTACACTCCTAAACACGGAAGTTGGCTCAATATGGCAGAAATAGAAATTAATATGATGGACCGGCAATGCCTGGCAAGAAGAATAGGCGAAGCTCATGTATTAGAAAGCGAAATTGATTGCTGGTCACAACAACGAAACAAAGAAAAGAAAAAAATAATATGGTCCTTTAAAAGAAAGGATGCAGATAAAAGATTATCTAAATATTATGTTGCATAATTAAATTGCAGTTACACTAGTAGTTATAATCAAAAGACATAGAAATTCCTCATGATATGCAATTTTTGAATTCCCCCCTATGCGGAAGGTAACTATCGGGACCGTTGATTGAGAAGACCATTATTTTATCTTCCGCTTGCTTTTACATAAGCCTGCAACTCGTTATTAAATTCCTTTTGACTTATTAATTCCTCGAGGCCCAGGTGCATCCTGTAATTCCAGTAGTGTTGAGGGTTTGCAGGGATGTTAATGCGTTCCTCATTTGCATCATCCCTTCTAATCGATCCATCCATTCCCAGGATATCCTGTAATTGAAAAATGCTCCACATGGCAGAAGAATATAAATGCTGGATTACGATCTCCTGGTTGAGCTTTGGTGTGCATTGCAAAGGCGGCACTCCATAATGGCCAAGCATGAGATTGTAAAAGCGTTGTGTCCTGCCAGGGTCTTCTTCCCACCAGCCGCGTATGGTACTCATATCATGTGTACAGGGGGTTACAACGGATAAATACGGGGCGTCCGCAGGATGAAAAAACTCCCTTTGCGGATCCTTTGGCATCCGTTGTATCTCCAGGCTCAGTAGACCCAATTGCCTCATTACATCCGGTACGCATGCCGGCACCATCCCCAGGTCTTCGCCGCAAACCAGCATGTTGGTGCTTCTTTTGAGCCCCGGTAACTTGTACATGGCTTCATTCTTCCATAAACTATCCTGGCGTTGAAAAAAATAATTTATATAAAGCTGCTTTAAGCGGTGCTTCAAATGGTCATCCAAATCCCTGAAGGAACTTGTTTGTTCCATATTTATACGGAAATGGAATTGCTGCATCTGCGAGCCCTCTTCTTCAAAGAAGATCACATTGCTGATCATATCAAACAAACTATTTTTAATCAACAGGTTTTTAGGCGTGTCAGGTTGTAGCTGGAAATATTCCGCTACTTTTCGTTGTGTATCAAAATCCGGTTTTAATTGAAAGCTGCCTTCATTCCAAAACAGGAAATGGTCCTTGATGTAAGCGGCATCATCCCCAAACATTTCATGCACGGTATGCCCGGGGATGTATGGCTTGCAATAACGGTGATGCTGAAACGAAATCGCCTGCTGGTTTAATTCGTTAATATGCACCGGGATGGCCGGTACAAACCTTCCCATTACTCCCTCTACTGCATGGAGCGGGATACTCCAGATGCGAAAAAACCCAAGGATATGGTCAATGCGGAACGCATCAAAATATTCACTCATTTGCTCAAAACGCTTACGCCACCATGTAAATTCATCTTCCTGCATTTTTTTCCAGTTGTAGGTAGGAAAGCCCCAGTTTTGCCCCTTCACGGCGAAATCATCCGGCGGCGCACCTGCCTGGGCATTCATATTATATAGTTGCGGCGCCATCCATGCATCGCAACCAAAGCGATAAATACCGATTGGAAGGTCACCCTTTACAATGATGCCGTTTTTATGAGCATAATCAGTTGCATCTTTCAATTGCAAATGAAGGTGGTACTGTATAAAGTAATGCAGGGCGATACTATCATAATGCTTCAGCCTGGGGGAAGCCAATTGTTGAATAGCAGCTTCATCAAAAATATTGTGAGATTTCCATTGATTATAATCCGCAGTTTTATATTTATCCCTTAAATAACAAAAAACGGCATAGGGAACGAGCCAGTGCCTGTTCAATTCAAAGAATTCGAAATATTTAGTATCAGAAAAAAAGGCATCTTTCTGTATGGAATATAACTCTTTGGCGACAGAAAATTTTAATTTCATCACCTTCTCGTATTCAACGCCAGGTACATCATTTAACTGGGATTGAGTTTTGGCCAGTGTTTTAATGATTGCGGCATTTTTGCTTCCTGCAATTTTTGCAAGGTTGAGGTAAAGGGGATGTAATGCAAAGGCGGAAATAGCCGCGTAAGGGTAAGAATCGAGGGAAGTGTGGGTTGCCGTAGTATCGTTAATGGGTAATAGTTGAATTAATTTAAGCCCGCAAAGCTTTGCCCAGTCTACTAATAATTTAATATCTGTAAACTCACCGGTACCCAGCCCGCTATTGGTACGCAGACTGAAAACAGGTATCGCCACGCCTGCTCCTTTCCAATCAGGACGGGCAACCTGTGCAAAACCATCATTAATTATGGTAAGGGTGGATTTGCCGCTTTCACTGTTCAACGTCCGGTTTCTGCCAGGTTCAAAGCCCAGGAAGGTCTTTTCCTTTGCGTTAATCACACCGTATTTATAAGCGATCGGGAAAGTCTCACTGGACAGGTTTATACGTACCGTCCACCAGTTACCCTCCCGTGTACAAAAAACGGTGTTGCCCGTTTTCCAGTTACCTAATTCTTCGCAGCTCCCACCCAGGCACAAAATTTCATTTTCCTTTAACAAAGGGGCTTTTACTTTAAACTCGTGGGTATAAATTTTAACGGGCTTTATCCTTGCAGCTGGCAACTTTGTTTTTAAAAGCACCTCCTGGAAGGCTTTTGTAAAAAATGCATTTTCGATTTCGCCCGAATAGTTCCAGGTATCAAACAAAACAATTTCCCTGGCTTTAATTTTGTTGAGAGAAATGACCCTGTCATTACCCCATTCTACTTCAAGCGTTTCATCCGCTTGCTTCAAAATGTACCTGTACCCGATATCGGCCATATTGGAACCCGTAGCCGGGAGCTCCACCCTTCCCCGCCATAATTCTTCATTAAAATATTGTAATGGAACAGCCCTGGCAAAATCATCATCTCCTAAGGAACTGTCATTTCCGGAAACGAATAATGTTTGTCCGAATTTTGTCGAATACCGTATAAAAAAGTTAAGTATCATTTATTGGCAAGGTTATGAAGCAGCAATATAAAACCTTTGCGGCTAAATGGAAAAATACACTATAATATTCAACGGCCAACAGCTAATGGAAACAGGTTGCTACTTTATTACCGGCCTTACGCAGTTAAGGGATTATTTAGAAAGAATAACCCGGTGCATTCAATCTTTTATCCTTTGCACTGCCGTAGCTCGTGTCCTTTTCAGCCCGCGGCAATTTGTGAGGTCCGCGAAGAAATTCTCAATTTCCGGTTATCAATTAATTTCCTATTTTTGCCGAAATATATTTCATTGATGGAAACAACAAAAAAATCTACCGGGCTGTATTGGATACTTTTTTTCGTGTCATTAGTGGTTTCGGTTGTAGTATATAAGATCGGCGGTGGATATAGTTCAATGATATTGCCCTTCAATGTTACATTCTTTGCAAAGGCGCTCGACCTCATGTAATTGACTGGTTATTTTTTCAGGCTGTTAATGATTTCTGAGAATTCAGTTGCTACCAGCGAAGACCCGCCTACCAGGCCACCATCTACATCCGGTTGGCCGAATATATCTTTTGCATTTGCAGCTTTTACGCTTCCCCCATACAGAATAGAAATACTTTGCGCCAGATCATGGCTGTATTGCGCCGCCAGTACATTCCCGATGTGTGCGTGCATTTCCTGTGCCCGCAGGCTTGAAGCGGTTTTCCCTGTTCCGATCGCCCATATAGGTTCATAGGCAATAACAAACCTGTTAAGTGCTCTTCGGTCAGGTGGAACAGGCTTTCCTTTAATTGATTTTCGACATAACTGTTTTGCGTGCCAGCCTCCCGTATCTCGAGGGCTTCCCGCAGCAAAAATAGGTTTAATTCCATATTCAAAACAGAGGCTACTTTTCCGCGAGCATGGCATTCGTCTCCTGGAAGTATTGCCTGCGCTCGCTGTGGCCGATGATCACATAGGGGACGCCGATACTTTTGATCATTTCCACACTGGTTTCACCGGTGTATGCCCCGGATGGCTTATTGGAACAATTTTGTGCTGCCGTCAATACATGCTGCTTCCCATCAATCTTATTTTTTATATTTACCAAATACGGGAACGGCACCCCAAAAACAGCTTCCTGGTTTTCACCTAATTCGATCGTGCCTGCCAGCAGGTCGGTGATCAAATTTTCAGCCTGTTCCAGTGTCAGGTTCATCTTCCAGTTAGCTGCTGCTATTTGCTTTCTCATGTTGATTTTTTATGATTGAAAATATAGTTGTTTTAAGTTGTCTTTTTCCGCTTCGCTGACGGTCTTTCCCTTCAGGCTCTTCCAATTGCTGATATCCTGCATTACTTTTTCCAGTTCATACTTTTCTGTTCCCCAGGTAAAATCTCCTGTAAATTTCGGCGGAAAATAAGTACCGAAGATATTACAGCAAACGCCTACGATTGATCCCGTATTAAAGGAGGTGTTGATGGCTGCCCGGCTGTAATCACCCATTAAGAGGCCGCATTTTAATCCTACCGGCAGGAAATCATTCGCTGACTTGCTCCATACTTTTACAATACCGGCGGTATTTTTTACATTTGAATTAGTGGTGCCGGCGCCTAAATTACACCATTCTCCTATCACGCTATCGCCAAGGTAGCCATCATGCGCCTTGTTGCTATACCCGAATATAACGGAGTTTTTAATTTCCCCTCCCGCAACGCAATAGGGTCCGATGGTAGTAGCGCCATAAATCTTACTGCCCATTTTCAAAACAGCACCTTCGCATAAAGCAAAGGGGCCCCTGATCATACAACCTTCCAGTACCCTGGCATTTTTCCCGATGTAGACCGGGCCGTCGGTTGCATTTACAATACTATGTTCTATGACGGCGCCTTCTTCAATAAAAATATTTTCTTTCGAAATGATTTTGTTAGTGGGGGAAACGGGTTGTGAATTCCGGCCTGAAGTGATCATTGTAAAATCCTGCCTGAGGGCCCAATCGTTGAATTCGAAAATATCCCAGGGATAATGTAACCTGTTCGTATTGTCAGAATTCCTAATTGCTGTGTCGGGCGGGATTTGCCTGCCAACAGAGCTGCGCAGTTCGTAAAGCCACTCTTTGGTAGGTATCAAACCCGCATCCACTACCAGTGTCTGAGGCGGTTCTGTAACTTTTAAATCGCCAAAAAGTTCTGCGGGGGAGGTAAACACCTTGCACTGTGGAAAGAGGTCCCATTTTTCCCTGATGGTTAATATCCCGATGCGAATATCAGCTGTATGCCTCGTGGCTGTAAAAGGATAAAGACTATCCTTTGTTATGCTGTCATCAAGAATTATGTTCACCGGCTAAAAATACTTTAAAAAAATGATTCATAAACAGCCATGTCAAAGCATCTCATTAATACAGGTATTTATTTGTATACCAGCACCAGCATTTCATAGCAACATCGTTGTGTCACTCCCTTGTACGTGATACCAATGTGCAGCATTGATTTACGCGGAGAATAAATGATCGTTTCTTTTTTTAAAAACTTTTTCAAAATGTGGCAGGTTTAAGCTGCCTTGCGGTGTTGGATTTAGTGCATCAACAGTGACCACCAACTATTATTAAATCCTCAAACAAAAATCCCCCCGGTAAACCGGAGGGACTTAAAGTATAGCCATGAAAAACAAACTTTAGTAAAATACTAATTCGCTTTCTTTTCGTAACGTTTTTTAAATTTATCAATACGGCCCGCGGTATCTACCAATACATTTTTACCGGTATAAAACGGGTGCGACGTATTTGAAATTTCTAATTTTATAACCGGGTAATCCTTTCCATCCTCATGTTTGATGGTTTCATTGGAATTGGCCGTAGACCGGCTTAAAAAAGTTGTACCGTTGCTCATATCTTTAAAAACCACGTAACGGTAATTTTTTGGATGCAAATCCTTTTTCATAATAATAAAATTTTGTGCATGGATTTTGCCATGCGATTTTTGAGCTGCAAATATAGGGCATTTGATTAAAATAGCAAGCAGAAAAACCCTTTGAAAGCCACGTTGGGGTGTAATAATATTCGCGGTGCTAACTCTTCATATTGGTTTGTTGCAGGGCAATGCCCAAATTCCAGCTCTTCGAAGCCTGGATCACATCCTGCAGGTCATCTATTTTTTTTCCTGTTACCCTGATGATATCATCCATAATAGCCACCTGCACTTTCAGGCCGCTATCCTTGATAAGCTTTACAATTTTTTTTGCATCCTCCTGCTTAATGCCGTTTCGTACCAGCACCTCTTTTTTCATTACCTTACCACTTTGATGTGGTTCGTTACTAAGGTCATAAATTTCAGCTGCAAGCCCCTGCTTCATACTGCGGCTGATTAGCACATCGATTACCTGGTTCAGTTTCATCTCGCTATCGGCTTCGAGGTTTACTTTAAAATCTTTTTTATTAAGCTCCACAACTACATGCGATCCCTTGAAATCAAAGCGGTTGGTTATTTCTTTGCTTACTGTATTGATCGCATTGTCAAGCGTTTGCAGGTCTACCTTACTGGCAAAGTCGAATGATGGCATAAAACAAATATTATTGATTAAATATATGCAAATATAAAAAACACAGCCAATATCAGGCTGTGTTTATTTATTGCGGATCGGTACAAATTAAAGAGTACCAGTCTTCCAGGGCAATAGGTTGATTATTTTAAAGTTGAGGAAAATTAACTACCACTCTTCACCCTGTTTTCTTCCGTTCCGGCGCCGCCGGTTTTCCTTTTTTGTACACCTTTGATAGGTTTACCGAAGCGGTAAGCAAAGCTAAGTGTGGCTACCCTTGAATCTCTTTCCTGGCGAAAAGTCGCTGCAGTTTTTTGAAAATTAATCTCACCATTGGCAACCATGGTAAATAACATATCACGTACGTTCAATTTCAATGTGCCCTTATTTTTAAGCACCTGCTTTTGCACGCCGGCGTTCAACTGACCCATTGATTTGATCAATATCTGGCCTTCGATGCCGCTCGTGCGGTAGAATCCTGATAGTTCAGCGCTCCAGCCTTTTTTAAATTTAAACTGGTTATTGATGTTGATCAACAAATTGCCGGCTTGTATATGAACATCGTCGCCTCCAAGTAATCCTCTATAATCATTAAAATTATATTCTGTATAAAGAATGGATGTCCACCATTTTAAAACGGGTATTTGCGCGCTAACCGAAGCGCTCGCACTATTCGCCCTGCCAAAATTGCCCTGTTTTACCACCGTTGCATAACCTTTTTGTTCAAATATTTCACTAAAAAGATTTTTGGTATTTGCATAATTAATGGTAGTAGTAAGGAATTGATTGAACGTATGCGATAGTTCAAACGTGTGCGCATAGGAAGGTTTTAAAAACGGATTTCCACCGCCGTAGGTGTATTTGTCAATAAAAAACAGGAACGGGTTCAAGTCTTCATAATCCGGGCGGTTGATACGGCGTCCGTAAGAGAATCCAAGCTGATTTTTTTCATTGTAATTGTAGCTAACAAATAAGGTAGGGAAAAGACCGGTGTAACTTTTCTTAAATGCACTATCCCGGCGCTGGGGGTTCCCAAACTGGCGCCCGCTGTAATTGGTATTCTCCGCTCTTAACCCGGCCTGCAAACCCCATTTTTTTACCTGCCTGCTGAGGTTCAGGTAAGCTGCATTGATGTTTTCCTGGTAGATGAACTGATTTGTTTTATCATAGTCCGGTGTTTTGGTATCTCCCACCAGGCTAAAATAACCTGCTGTGTTATCTGTTTTTACAAAACTGGTTTTAAGACCCGACTCGATCTTCAACCCACTTTTTAATGGATGAGTATAATCTATTTTGCCGGAATAAATGTTTATTACGGAGGGTAGTTCTCCCAATAACTTATCAAAGTTTTTTTCTGCCCACACGGGGGTATAAGAAGTATTGGTAAAGTGCTGGTCCTTATGTGAATCATACGCCAGGTAATCAAGATCTGCCGTTAGTTCCCTGCCGGTAGAGTCATACTGGTGCCTGAAATTCAGGTTGATCGCCCCGTTTTTCCAGGCAGATATTTCTTTGCTGGCCGCGGTTACAATTGAATCCGTGATTCCCGAACTGTTTTTCAGATAACTCGTATTATAACCTACTTTGTTGGAGGGAGTGGTAAACCCGGTCACTACAATACCAAACGTTGTTTTGTTACTGGCGTAGAAATCAGCGCCGACTTTTGCGTTGTAATTATTATTAAAGCGCATTTCATTTGCTGTTTGTTCAAATATGGCATTCAGCGAGCCATCGTCGTTTTTGTATTTA
>JBBJMD010000034.1:0-26637 GCA_037719925.1 Ferruginibacter sp. | reverse complement strand
TTTTTTATGCGCCAAATCAATAAGTGTAGCAGGCAGCGGCACTAACGTGGAAATAAAATTTTTACGGTTCATATTATTTTCATTTGAAGCGGGCCAATGTTCTCCGCTAAAAGCAGGCATCGCTTTCGAAGCGTTGACTGGAGATCCGTCACACTATTTTTATTGGTACATAAATGTAACTGGCAGAACGCAATAATAAATGAATTATTACACTCACGTATTTTAGTATGATTGAAAACATTTACTGACGATCAGGCGCTATTTATAAATGTTAATTGAAACAGGCATGACCTGCATTTCCTGCGGCACTGCTTTTTCTTTGTTTGGGTAATGTACTTCCTTTAGGTAAATTTGCAGGTAGGTAACTACGCCGTTGGTTAATAACCAGCGGGCATTCTGGTAATTCAGTTACGATAACTATTTTTAACATCCAACCTGCTCTTTAACTCAAGAAGGTTACACGAAGACGTATTGTTTAGCAATGTTTTGCCGGAAATGTGGGTACAGCATCCCGGGGTAAGCCCGGCTTGTAACAAAAGATCAGACAAAAGAAAATAAATGACAGATCCAAAACGATACTTAATTACCTCCGCCCTCCCATATGCCAATGGACCTAAACACATCGGGCATTTGGCGGGTGCGTATTTGCCGGCTGATATTTATGTGAGGTACCTGCGGGCAAAAAAGAAAGAGGTAGTATATGTCTGCGGCAGCGACGAGCATGGCGCGGCGATCACCATCCAGGCTATGAAGGAAAATACCACACCCCGGCAAATTGTTGACAAATACCATGCGATGCTAAAAAGCAATATGGCTGACCTGGGAATTTCTTTTGATATCTATCATCGTACCACATCGGCATTGCACCACGAAACCGCCCAGGAATTTTTTACAGCCCTCAACGAAAAAGGAGACCTCGAAGTAAAAGAGACCGAGCAATATTTTGATGAAGCCACCAGCACATTCCTTGCCGACAGGTACATTGTTGGCACCTGCCCGGTATGCAATAACCCGAATGCTTATGGAGATCAATGCGAAAATTGTGGCACCTCGCTAAGCCCAGATCAGTTGATCAACCCGTATAGTAAGTTGAGTGGTAAACCCCCGGTAAAAAAGGCAACTACCCATTGGTTTTTACCCTTACATAAATACGAGGGCTTTTTGCGCCAATGGATCCTGGAAGATCATAAAGGTGACTGGAAAGCTAATGTACTGGGACAGTGTAAAAGCTGGCTTGATATGGGTTTGCAGCCAAGGGCAGTTACGCGTGACCTGGATTGGGGGATTTCATTACCCGCGAATGTGGTGGGTGGACAAGGCAAGGTGCTCTATGTTTGGTTTGACGCTCCTATCGGTTATATCAGCGCCACCAAGCAATGGGCGCTCGATAATGATAAGGATTGGAAACCTTACTGGTACAACAAAGACACCAAACTGGTACATTTTATCGGCAAGGATAATATTGTTTTTCATGCCATTATTTTTCCGGTAATGCTACAGTTGCATGGAAATATTTTACCATCAAATGTACCCAGCAATGAGTTCATGAACCTGGAGGGCGATAAAATGAGCACAAGTCGCGGGTGGAGCATCGAGATGGAGGATTATATCAATGATTTTGTAAAAAAAGAAAATGGCGGTGATCAGATGGTGGACGCACTGCGGTATTACCTTACTGCCATATCACCTGAAACTAAAGACAGTGAATTTACCTGGAAAGGATTCCAGGATGCAGTTAAAGGTGAACTGGTAGACGTATTTGGTAACTTTGTGAACCGGGCCTTTGTATTAATGCATAAGTTGTGCATGGGCAAAGTACCACCCCTGCATGCTGGTATCATGGATGAGGCGGATACCAATTTGTTCGCTGAGATTTCGAAGGCTAAGACCAGTATCGAAAATTTAATAGAAGCTTATAAGTTTAGGGATGCATTGTATGAGGTAATCGACCTGGCCAGGAAAGGCAATAAATTTATGCAGGATAAAAAGCCCTGGATCATTGCAAAGGAAACGGATGATGAGGGGCGGATAACGGCTGAAGCCCAAAAAATAATTGACAACTGCCTCCATATTTGTTTGCAGCTGACAGCCAACCTTGCAGTATTTATCAACCCGTTCCTTCCACATGCAGCCAAAAAAATGTGCAGCATGATGAAAGTGGTTGATAAAATGCTTGAATGGGAAAATGCAGGGAAAATAAAATTATTAAGCGTTGGTTATTCATTAAGGGAGCCCCGGTTATTATTCCGAAAAATAGAAGACGCAGAAGTAGCCGAACAGGTACAAAAACTAATAATTAAAAGTGAAAAAATAAAAATGGAAAAATCTGCTGCTCAATACTCCCCGGAAGAAGATAAAAATGTTTCAGCGAAAGCAGGTGCTACAAATGATAGCAGCCCGGGAAACCTTTCAAAAGAGGCCATGCAGCCTGCCGGCAATGTTAAACCTGTGATTGCTTTTGATGATTTTGCGAAAATAGATCTTAAAGTAGGCACCATTTTATCGGCCGCAAAAGTTGCCAAGGCTGATAAATTGCTGGAACTGGAAGTAGACATGGGTTTTGAAAAAAGAAAAATCGTCAGTGGCATTGCCCTTCATTTCAACCCTGCTGATATTATCGGCAGGCAGGTTGTCGTTGTGGCCAATCTTGCCCCCAGGAAAATGCGTGGTATAGAAAGTAATGGGATGATTTTAATGGCGGAGGACACGGAGGGAAAACTGCATTTTATCAGTCCGGCAGATATGATCGCAAGTGGCAGCGGGGTGAGTTAATTATTAAGGAAAAAATTCTGGCACTTTCTCCTCTTTATTTAACGAAGCGATTAAATTATTTTCGGTGCTGTAACCCTTCAATAGGCTGAGGCTTAAAAAATACCCCGTATCCAATCTTAGGTTACAGCATTATAATTCCATTTGGAAATAAATTGAATGTGATCAGGTTTATTATAAAGAATTTGAAAATACCTTGTGAGCGTTTTATCCGTCACTATTGCAATGATGACCCCCTATTCTCCTGCCTGGAACCCTTGTATATTTTTAATGACTATTTGAAATACTTTATAAAAGTCTTAATTTCGACTCATAATAGTTGTTTAACTAACTAATTTTATTGTATGTCAAAAAGAATTATCAGGAAGGTTGCCGTATTGGGCAGTGGAGTAATGGGCAGCCGTATTGCCTGTCATTTTGCAGGGGTTGGTTTACAGGTTTTACTCCTGGATATATTGCCTCCGGGTACTGATCCGCAGGAAAAAGCCGTTGCTGCCCGTAACAAAATCGTTAACGATGCATTGTCGGCAGCTATAAAATCTAACCCTTCGCCCGTATATACTGCAGATGTAATCAAAAAAATAAAGACCGGAAATTTCGAGGACAATATGAAAGATATATCCTCATGCGACTGGGTGATCGAAGTAGTGGTGGAAAGATTGGATATCAAGCAGGTTATTTTTAAGGAGGTAGAAAAATACCGGAAGCAGGGGACGCTGGTTACCTCCAACACCTCCGGCATCCCTATTCATATGATGGCTTCCGGCAGGAGCGACGATTTTAAAAAGCATTTTTGCGGCGCCCATTTTTTTAATCCACCCCGGTACTTACGCCTGCTGGAGATCATTCCCACTACCTACACAGACCCCGAAGTAGTAGATTTCCTGATGCACTACGGGGATCTTTATCTCGGTAAAACCACTGTGCTTTGTAAGGATACACCGGCATTTATCGCCAACCGTAATAGGTGTATTCAGTATGATGGCTATCATGAATGCCATGGAACAATTACAATTAAATGTTGATGACATTGATACGCTGACAGGGCCGGTGATCGGCAGGCCCAAATCAGCCACCTTCAGGACTGCCGACGTAGTTGGTATTGATACCCTGGTGAAAGTGGCGAAAGGCGTATTTGATCATTGCCCGGATGATGAGGCAAAGGAGCAATTCCTGATACCCGCCTGGTTAGACAAAATGGCCGGGAACAAATGGCTCGGTGATAAGACAGGCCAGGGGTTTTTTAAAAAAATAAAAGGGACAGGCGGAGATAAAGAAATTTTAACGCTTGATCTTCAAACAATGGAATATGGCCCGGCGAAAAGGCCAAAGTTCGCCACACTGGAAATGGCCAAAACGGTCGACGACCTGAAAACAAGGTTAAAGATATTATGCGCCGGTACTGATAAAGCAGGGGAATTTTACCGGCTGTTCCATTACAATCTTTTCTCCTATATCTCACACAGGATACCCGAGATTAGCGATGAGCTATACCGGGTAGACGATGCGATGATGGCCGGTTTTGGCTGGGAAATAGGGGCCTTTGAAAGCTGGGATGTATTGGGCGTTGCAACCACGCTGGAAGCAATGACGGCTGCCGGCTATAAAGCTGCTCCATGGGTAACGGAAATGCTGGCATCAGGAGCAAACAGTTTTTACAAAATTGAAAATGGCAGGCGTTTATACTATGACCATAGCAGCCGGTCATATAGGGAAATGCCAGGCGGAGAAGCGTTTATCGTAATGACAAATTTTGCAGGGCAAACTGTTTGGAAAAACAGCGCCTGCCGTACCTACCATTTGGGTAATGACGTACTGGGCCTTGAATGGTACACTAAAATGGGGAGTATCGGCGGTGAAGTGCTGGAGGGAATTCAGCAATCGATTGCCCTGGCAGAGGATAAATATAAAGGACTGGTGATTGCAAATGGTGGTGTTAATTTTAGCGCAGGTGCAAATGTGGGAATGATCTTCATGCTGGCTATAGAACAGGATTATGATGAGATAGATATGGCTATACGGCAGTTCCAGAATACGATTATGCGTTGCCGTTACTCCGCTATTCCGGTAGTAGTAGCCCCGCATGGACTTGCATTGGGGGGCGCCTGTGAAATGAGTTTGCATGCGGATAAAGTAATCGCTGCCGCGGAAACCTACACAGGTTTGGTGGAAGTAGGAATCGGTGTAATTCCGGGCGGAGCCGGTACTAAAGAATTTGTATTGCGTGCGGCAGATGAAATGCATCATGGAGAAGTGGATACCATTACATTGCAGAACAGGTTCCTTACCATCGCCACTGCTAAAGTGGCTACTTCGGCCCAGGAAGCTTTTGACCTGGGCATTTACAGGAAGGGCAGGGACCTGGTAAGTATGAACCCTGCCAGGAGAATAACAGAAGGCAAACAGGCTGTGATTGAATTATATGACGACGGATATGTAATGCCAGTACAACGCAATGATATCAGGGTATTGGGCCGCGGCGCCCTTGGAGTTATGCTGGCGGGAATCAACGGGATGCAGTCAGGAAATTATGCTACGGCACACGATGCTACCGTTGCTAAAAAACTTGCCTATGTGATGTGCGGCGGTGATTTAAGCGAGCCCGCATTTGTAAGCGAACAGTACCTGCTCGACCTTGAAAGGGAAGCTTTTTTGAGTTTGACCGGGGAAAAGAAAACACTGGAAAGAATACAGAGTGTGCTTAAAACCGGGAAGCCATTGAGGAATTAATTGTTGACGGTCTAAACACCACCAGGGCGATGGTGTTCAATTATGTTTCTTTGGGCTATTACCTTAGGATGACTGTTTAGCCTCCATAATAACAACTATTAAAAATATTCAATAAGGCCTTCAATCGGTACTACAATGGGCGAAGCAGAAATCCATACAACCACACAACAGATCGTTATACATTCCGTATTATTTTTTTACGGCGAAGCTGCCAACACTCAATTGAGTGTTCAAATAGCAAAAGATATTGAAGATCATTGGAACGAAGCGAATGGAAAAGTGGTTTTAAAGAACGGGCTATATAGCGTGATTTTTGATATACAAGGTCATTGGGCACAACACCTTGTACCTGAAATGGTCTTTGAAAATGTAAACCCGCGTTTTAATTTTTTCCGGATCGAATCGTTTGCGGGAACAGACATATCTTTTGTTGATGGAATCGGCAGCAATACCGGATATTTTAAATTAGATAACCTGCTGAATAATTCAACCACGGCTGCACATGAGTATGGCCACACCATTGGCCTGCATCACCCCGCTATACTGGATATCAGGGGACAGGGACGGCCCGGGATCATGTACCCGAGAGGCACTATTGTGGATGCGGCATACCAGTACAACCCGGCAGCGGCGCCCCTGGAGCCCGGAGGGACGATGAACCCATTTACCCGGAAAGTATTGCAGGAAGATATTGATCACCTGAAGTTGAGAAGGCTTGAATTTAACCGGGATGCCTTTGCGGTTTTAGGTGATTTTACGTCGCAATGGCACGAGAAACATATGCAGTAATCCTTGTAGCAACCTGTTAAATTTATTACGGAACCGTGGAAGGTAGGGTCACCACTTATCATATATTTCCAACATGCGAAAAATAAAATCACTTATCTTCAACGCCTAAATATATGCAGGGATATGTCAATTCTTTCCATAGAAAATATCCGCAAGGATTACGGACGGGTGCAGGCTTTAAGGGGTGTAAGTTTTGACGTTCCGAGAGGGACCGTATTCGGAATACTTGGTCCTAACGGTAGTGGTAAAACGACGATGCTGGGCATCATCATGGATATTTTAAAACCATCTTCGCCTCCTAAAGCTCATGGGCGAAGCCCCTAACGAAACACACCGCAGGTAGATAGGCACTTCCTCGAAACGCCCAATTTTTATCATTATTTATCGGCTGAAAGGAACCTGAAAATATCGTACGATAAAACAAAAGGGAAGCGGATATCCCTAAAGTGTTGGACATCGTAAACCTGACCCAACGAAAAATCCCGTTCAGTACTATTCTTTAGGTATGAAACAACGGCTAATCGTCTGCCTGTTGGGCGATCCTGAAATATTGATACTGGATGAGCCCACAAACGGGCTGGACCCGGTTGGCATTGCCGAGATAAGGGAGCTCATAAAAAAATTGCACACGCAAGGGAAGACAATAATCATGGCAAGCCATCTGCTGGATGAGGTAGAGAAGGTTTGTACCCATGTTGCCATACTGAAAAAAGGAGAACTGGTGGCAACGGGCAACGTGAATGAAATCCTGGCTTCAGAAGATATTGTTGAAATAGGCGCTGCCGACATGGGTAAATTAAAAACTTCCATACAACGCTTAACAGGTTACACCAGAACCGGTGAGCACGGTAACCTGGTACAGCTTTTTTACCCGGTTGGCACTACTGACCTGGAGAAAATTAACCGGCACTGTTTTGATGATAACATTGTACTGAACCATTTGCAATTGAAAAAGAAAAGCCTTGAATCTAAATTTTTTGAACTCACTAACTAAGTCTAAATACCGGATATGCTGACATTGCTTAAGATCGAATGGCTCAAGATAAAAAACTACGTTGCCTTTATTATTCTCAGCAGTTTTTTTGCCCTTGGAGTGGTTACTGTTAATTATGTTGTATTCCTGGTTAACAGGGATATGATCAGCAAAGCCGGGCCTGCAAACATGATCGGAACCTTCTCTCCTTATGATTTTGATAAAACCTGGCAAACCACCAGCTATGCCTCGGGTTGGTTATTATTATTACCCGCGTTGTTACTGATCATTCTTGTTACCAACGAATTCACCTATCGTACGCACCGGCAAAATATCATCGATGGCTGGTCAAGGCAGCAGTTTATTCATGTCAAGTGCGTTATGGCCTTACTGCTCGCAATTTTTTCAACGGTATTGGTTTTTATTACTGCTCTTATATTTGGCTGGGCTTCCGGCTCACCCTTTTCAACTTATGGAATTTCTCACATAGGATTCTTCTTTATTAAGGCGCTCACCTATAACATGGTGGCGCTGCTGATAAGCGTATTGATCCGTCGTACGGGCTTTGCCATTGGCATTTTTTTCATTTATATGGGGCTTGAAAATTTTATTTCCCAGTTGTTGGATGTCTGGAGTATCAAGTTGCGGCGTGACTCCGCTATCGACCTCGGAAGTATGGGCGACTACCTGCCGATGAACGCCGCAGACGGGCTGCTTACCTTTCCCGATAATCCCCTCAAGGGGCTTGCAAAGGGGGTGATGCCTACAGACTATACCTCTGTGGTAATGATCCTGGCCGCGGCCTATCTTGTTTTGTTTTACTGGTGGAGCAATAACAGGATGCTGAAAACAGACCTTTAAACGACCCTCGCAGCTGAGCGGTATTATTTTTTTGTAGGTGATATTTCCTCCTATGCGATTACCGCTCACAATAATATTTCGCCATTTATTCAGTAATTCGAATTTTCGAATCTATTGTTTGTAATTTTTTTTATTTTGTAGTTAAATACGCTCATATGCACAAAATACAATTGACAGGCTTACTGTTGACCTTGTCCCTGGCAGCATTTACCCAGCCAAGGCTGCCTGAAGATTACTATTGGTCAAAATTGGAGAACGGGCTGGAAGTAGTAGTGATTGAAAATTCCAAGGTACCGCTCGCGACAATTGAAATTGCTGTAAAAAACGGCGCCTATACCGAAGGCCCCGAATTCAGCGGCCTCAGTCATCTGTTCGAACACATGTTTTTTAAAGCCAATAACGATTATCCCGACCAGGAAAAATTTTTAAAACGTACGCAGGAATTGGGTGCCATCTGGAATGGGACAACGGATGTGGAACGCGTAAATTATTATTTTACTATTGACAGGGACAGTCTTGATGCAGGACTTAAGTTTATGAATGCGGCCATTCGTTTCCCGATTTACCGCAAAGAAGATATGGAAAAAGAGCGGCCAGTGGTAGATGGAGAATTTCAACGAGCCGAAAGTGATCCCGGTTTCCAGATATGGTTTGAATGCCAGAAAAAATTATGGGGTGACCTGATGACCAGGAAAAATCCTATTGGTGATCACAATGTTATCAATACCGCCACACCCGAAAAGATGATGGTCATCAAAGGGAAGTATTATCATCCCAATAATTCGCTGTTGGTCATTTGTGGAGATGTGAAGCATGAAGAAGCTTTTAAACTCGCTAAAGACATTTATGGCAGTTGGGAAAACAGCGGCTTTGATCCACTCGAAAAATATCCCATACCTGATTTTGCCCCATTAACCTCCACCAAATATTTTGTAAAAGAGTCATCACTCGCGCAAACGCCCTACATTAATTATTACTGGCAGGGCCCCGATTACCGGAATGATTCGGCAGGTACGGTTATGGCAGATGTATACTCAACCATATTGGGTTTAAATTCTTCCAAACTGCAACAGGCATTGGTGGATAAAGGATTGGCAACTTATACGGGCATATCTTATCAAACATTAAAATACGTAGGTCCCATCAGTATTTTCGTTGTGCCCAATCCTAACAAAATAAAAGAATGCCACCAGGAATTAATGAAGCAAATAAAAATGTTCTCGGACAGTGATTATTTCACCGACGAGCAACTGGTCACTGCTAAACAGATCATGCAGCGCAATAATATACGGAAACTGGAAAAACCTTCGTCACTGCCCGGCCAGCTCACTTATCAATGGTGCAGTACCTCGTTTGAATACAATACGGATTATATCCGGAATTGTATGAGTGTGACAAGGGAAGACCTGCAGAAATATGTGAACAGGTACATAAAAGATAAGCCCTATGTAGCAGGAATGATCATAAATGAGGCGATGAATAAAGCAGCCAAAACCTCAGAATTCTTTAACCCGGATTTATAATTTCAAATCACTTTGTATGAATAAGTTTTGGATTCCAGGATATATCCCCGCGTTCTTGATGTTATGCACCACGCTGTGCGCATCGGCTCAAAAAGGCGAGGCTTATGAAATGAATGTGGAGGGCGTAAAGGTAATTGTTCAGCCCAGCGGTAATGAAATTATAGAGATACAAACCATCATAAAAGGTGGTGTGCAGAATTACCCGGCATCGCTGCAGGGTATCGAAAGCCTGGCTATTAATGCTTTAACAGAATGTGGAACCCTAAGGGATGATAAGAATTCTTTCAAGAATAAATTAGATAAAGTGAGCGCCCAGGTATATGGCTATTCAGGAATGGACTATGCCACCTTTAACATGAATTGCATTAAAAGCGATTTTCAGGTAGTTTGGCCATTATATACAGATGCCCTCACGGCGCCTGGATTTAATGACAAAGAATTTTCCAGGATCAGGCAGGACGCCATTAATATTATAAAAGCAAATGCATCCCAGCCGGACTACGCCATTGGCAGGATGGCGCGGGAAAAAACTTTTGCCGGGAAAGATTATGCTAAAACGCCGGAAGGCAACGAGCAGTCTGTTTCTAAAATAACGGCAAACCAGGCAAAAACTTACTATCGGTCCATATTACACAGGTCAAGGATGCTTATCGTGGTCGTAGGCGAAATTGAGAAAGAAGACCTGGTTTCCAAAATACAAAAAATGTTGGCCAATGTGCCGCAGGGCAAAGAGTTCCAACTAAAAAAGGAGATATATGCGGCTACAAAAAGTAGCTTCCAGTCTGAGAAAAAGGATATGGCTACCAATTATTTACAAGGCATAACCGGTGGGCCTGCCCCAGGCACCGCCGGGTTTGATGCCTTTCAATTGGCCATGCGGATCTTTGCAAACCGCCATTTCCTGGAAATACGCACCAACAATGGTCTTTCTTATGCACCTCAAAGCTGGTTCGATGGAGGAGCAACATCAACGGCAAATATATCTGTATCAACGACCGATCCTAATAAATATATTGCCGTAGCCAGCACGATGATCGAAAAAATAAAAAAGGAAGGATTTACGGAAGAAGAGGTAAAAAATATGAAAACAACTTACCTCACAGGATTTTTTTACCGGCAGGAGACAAATGGTGCCCAGGCGAGCTCCCTTGTAAGCAATGAAGTATTGCACAACAACTGGAGAAGGGCCCTCACTTTAAATGACGACCTGAAAAAAGTTACGGTAACAGATATTGATAAAGCATTCCAAAAATATATTAATCATATCAGCTGGTCTTACCAGGGTAACCCTGACAAAGTAAATGCAGCACTATTTACTTCGGCAAAAAAGACAAAAGTCGCGTTGCCTAAATCAAAAGTTTCTCCTAGTAAAAATAATTAGCACATTGGCCCGTTCTCACGGTTTTTTTGAATGGGTGAGATCGTGTAATGCCGCTAAAATTTCGGGATATAAAAATGTGAACCCGGTTTGCCTGATCTTTTCAGAATTGACGGTAGTGCTTTTCAATATTTCAATACTCCTGTCGCCCAACATGAGCTTTAAAATAAATTCTGGTACGTGTAAGGGAATAAAAAATTTCCCTTTTAATTGGCGGGCAAGTTCCATTGTCAGCACTTTATTAGTAACGGGCATAGGGGCCACTGCATTGTAGCTTCCGGTTAATTCTTTGTTTTCTATTGCTTCAATATATAACCTGCACAGGTCATCGATATGTATCCAACTCACTACCTGTTTTCCATCACCTAAAATTCCCGCTACCCCCAGTTTCACGGGTTTTTTAAATTCAGCCAGCGCGCCACCTTCATTGCCAAGTACGATTCCCGTACGGAGTTTTACCAGGCGGACCCCTGAATTTTCTACTGGTGTAATACTTTTTTCCCATAACTCACAGGTTTCGCCTAAAAATCCTGGTGCAGGTTTATCTGATTCAATAAAACCGTTTTTTCCTGGCGGGGGGTCTTCCCCGTACCACCCGATAGCCGAGGCGCTAACTACTACTTTTACTTCATGGCCGGTCGTTTGTAAGGTATGCACAAGTAATGCACTGCTTTCGGTTCTACTTTTTATAATTTCATCCTTATATTTTTCCGTCCATTTCTTATCTACCACACCGGCACCTGCCAGGTGAATAATTGAACCAGCTTTTTGGACCGCATCCCGATCGATGGTTTGCTTCTCTACGTCCCATAAAGCGTAGCTAATGTTAGGATCAGCAGGCTGGGCGACCGGTATTTTTCTTGTTAATATGATTACCTGGTAACCTTTACCTGCTAAATGCCTGGATAATTTTTTACCAATCAATCCCGTGCCTCCGGTTACTAATACTGTCTGCATACATTGGAATTACTTTAACGAATATGTAAAAACAAAAACTGTCGCATCTTGTTGATATTCACAAAATGATTGCTGTTAAAAGCTTAATTTTATTATTGTAAAGATAGTCATACTATGAAAGGAATCATTTATATAACGTGCCTGCTATTGCTGCCGGTATTTTCATTTGCTCAACACATTACTTACTCCGAACCATTGCGGGAGGATAACAGGGATATCAACTTTGATATTATCGGTAAAATGAACAATAACATCATAGTATTTAAAAACGCGCGGTGGAAATACGCAGTTACCGTTTACAATGCGGCCGATATGTCGTTAAAAGAAAGAAGACCGGACTTATACCGGTGGCTTTTTGGATTATATTACATTCCCTGATAATTTTTATTTTATCTACCAGTACCAGCGCAGGGGAGTAGTGTATTGTATGGGCGCAAAAATGGATTTCAACGGTCACCTTGTGGGCGAGCCAATGCAACTGGATACCACGCATATCGGCACGCTCGGGGACAGTAAGATCTATAGCACCATCAACAGTGATGACAAGAAACAGATCATGATATTTAAAATTCAAAAGAAGGATGAGCAGTTTCATTTTGTAACCCTGCTCTTAGATTCTAAACTCAAATTTGTTCACAAGTCGCGTTTATCGATCGACCATGATGACCGTAATGATGTTTACAGTGATTTTTTATTGGATAATGAGGGTAAATTTATTTTTACAAGATCTATCAAGTCAAGCAGCAGGTCAGTTATTTCTACGCTTTACCTTGTTACCAAGGACCGGTTGCAGGATTCATTTTCCATGAAACAAATAAACCTTAACGATCTGTTCATCGATGAAATAAAAATGAAAATAGACAATGTGAATAAGCGCTACCTGCTTAATTCATTTTATTACACCCAAAAGCGGGGCAATATAGAAGGTATATTTTGCTCGATATGGGACGCTAAGGGTGATAGTTCTTATTTCAATGTTTTTACTAAACTGGATGACAGTATCAGGAATTTCGCGAAATCAAAGGGCAGCCTGAAAGTGGCGCTGAATGATTTTTTTATAAGGAATATTTTACTAAAAAAAGATGGCAGTTATTTATTGGCGGCGGAAGATTATTCCTCCCAGACCAACGGTAATAACATGGGCTGGAATCGCTGGGACTACTTATACGGCTCGCCTTTTATGAGCCCCTATAACTATTATTATTACAGCCCGTCTTATGGTGGCGGGTATTACCGGCCTTTCAGCAGGTTTAACAGCAATCAAAGCACCCGTTATTATTATGATAATATCCTCCTGCTTGATATCGGTACTACGGGAAATATAAAGTGGAGTAAAATGATCAACAAGGAACAGTATGCCGACGACAGTGACAACTATTTATCCTTCTCTACTTTTATCACCGAATCAGAGATCCATTTCCTGTTTAACCTTCTTGAAAAAAGGAATAAGCTACTAACGGATAATACACTTTCTGCCAATGGTTCCATAAAAAGAAATCCCACGATTAAGAGTATCGATCGGGGGTACGAATACATGCCAAAATTAAGCAAGCAGGTAGGGGCGCGGCAAATTATCGTTCCCTGTACTTTTAGAAACCAGATTTGCTTCGCAAAGATCGATTTTTAAAGACAGTTTTCATTACGCGGAAAATAGGATTAATTAATTACCGGGATTATAAAGGCCGCTATGTAAATTATTAAAAGGCTCCCCAATCCATACTTTAGTAATTCATTATCAACCTTAAGAAGGAATTATTTTTCGAAGGGGTAAATTTCTTCACCTATAATTTCTATTAGATAATTCTCATACCGGGCGCTGCCATGTCGGTCTTTGCTGGGGTTCAGGCAGTACATGCAGGTTCAATTCATTTATATTGACCCAAACGATTGCAGCACCTAGCCTTCCCCTCCGGGATATGAAGTGCATTTCAAAATAAGTTTTTAATCGGTTGAAAAAAAAAAGTGCTGACAGTTTGTACGGTCAGCACTTTAGAATAGTTGTGATTATACTTTAATGCCTGGGTTAAAAATCCAGCCCGAGGCTTACGTTTAATACGGGTTTATTTTTAAAAAATCCATTCATTTGCCAACCAGCATCAAACCGGACAAAATACCCCAATAACGTACTTCTTGCCCCAAAACCATATCCTCCCGCCAAAGGCCCGATACCGCCTACTTTCTTAAGTATTTGGATAGGCGGATCACCGATTGTTACGCTGGGACGTTTTATACCGCCATAACTGCCGTTCCATGCTTCCCCGAGGTCGAAAAATTGAACCAGCTGGAAATTCCGCAGGAAGGCATTGTTGATCGGCCGGCTGAATAAAGTTGTAAACACCGGGAACCGGAACTCACTATTCAAAACTATATTGTTGTTGCCATTAGCAATATTCTGATTGAATCCTCTCATATTGACGGCAAGGGTCTGGAATACGTAATAAGTATTAGGGTCTGGCTGGTTATTGTTGAACTTGGGGAATAACCCTCCATCTGTGCCGCCTAAATAATAAATTGTTTTTTGATCACCCCAGCTAAATTCAGCTGAAGCGCGGCCCGCCCATATGAAATTCCGGTAGATAGGATAATAATAACGAACATCAAAACCCCAGTTAAAATTAATCCAATGTTGACTGAAGTGGCTGGTTTGTTAAGGTTGTAATTCCAATCTATATAAACCTTGTAACGGAGCCCGTTCCAGATATTTTCAACAGGGTTAAGGGTATTGTAATAAACATATTCAAGGTGGGTAGTAATGTATTTTTCTTTAATATCTGGTATCTTCAAACTATTAGGATCGTTAATATCGGTAAAGAACACACTCCTGTCGCTCCTGATACCGAAATCAAATTTTAATTTTTTACTGTTGTCCAACGGATAGGCAATAGTGCCCTGGTAGAGATTGGTATAGATTCTTCCATTTGATGCGCCCAATACATTCCTGTAATAGGTCAGGCCCCAGTCGAGCCGCCTTTTCAGGTTCGTATAGCTTATCAGCCATTCATTATCTTTCAGATTGGTTGATATTTTAAAAGCCCCTGTGATCTTTACGTCTTCCAGCAATTCAGAAGTTCCCAATCGTATCAGGCCGTTCAATACCGTATTAGAGGAAAGATTGATCGGTCCCTGGCCGCCCTGGTATGGCTGGTAACGATTATATAAAACAGAGTTATTAAATGAAACGCCGCCATAATCAGCTCCGAACTTGACCGGTTTATAGACATACAGTTTAGCTTTTTTTAACACATCATTTCTTTCATTATCAGTATTAAAAGCTCCGCTGCTGTCTTTGTTGTCATTTTCAAATTCTGTCTGGAAAAGGTTTTCTTTATTTTCAACCGAATCCGTTACCCCAATCGGTTTATCATAAGCATCGGTGGAAGTATTTTCTACCTTGTCGGCCATTACTATCCCTTTCATATAGGTAGTTGGCGGTACCGTTATATTACGCCTGCGAAGCGTATTGTCATCGATCTTCAGCTTATACAATGTTTTTTCATTGCTTTGCCTGGTTACTTCGCTTACCTGGTTATTAATCCCGGCTACCCTGGTTTCCGCAACACTGCTTTCATAATTGGATAATGGAAAGGTATAAGCCGTATCCTCGGATACTGCTACGATCGCTATTGAATCCACGTCTGTTTTTTTATATACATTCAGGGTGCTATCCACCTGCTGTAAAGACGGGTTCCGTAAAATTTCGTCCGCGATCAATACCAGGGTATCAATACCAGCGCCCTTGGTCATAAAAAAACCTGCATACCTGTTGGCAACCCCATTTTCATCGCTGATAAATGTAAAATGAAGCGTGTTATATGGCATTGGACTGCGGGCATTACCATATTTAAGGTGGGATAACTGGGTGATCTGGTTGAATTCCGTTTTATCACCATTGTCGGTGATCATAAATATATTATACCTGTTTTTACTGGGTAAAACAGTATCGCCTGATTTTGCTTCCGGATTCGGGCGGTTGCTGGAAAATAGTATTCCTGTTTTACCCGGGAAAGCTACAAAGCTTGCGTCGAGGTCATCATACACATCGTTCGTGATCTGTGTTACTTTCTCATTTTCCAGCTTGTAGGTAAAAATATCGGTATGGCCGTTTTTGGTGGCGCTAAGTAAAAGGGTTCTGCCGTCCGGCATATATTTTACATCCTGTATCTGCTGGAAATGCTCGGTGAGGTCAAGGTTGGTAATTCTTCCCCTGGTTACCACATCGTATACAAATAGTTTTATCTTGCCCTGGTCTTTATATATCACGGTAAGCCTGGCGCCTTTAGGGTCCCATGCCATGATGGGGTAATCAGGATTGGTTTCATTTTTATAACTGCGGATACCGTATCTCAGAATCGTTGTGTAATCAAAATCCTCACTCAACTTTAATTTCACTATTCCTTTTTTATATTCCACCGGCAAAAGAATTATTACGTGCGTTGGGATTAACATTGATACGGTAATAATCCTGTCTTTTATTAACCTCAAAACTTTCAATATAGCTTCCTTTGGATAAGGCTTTCTTCTCCTGATGTCATTGTAATATTTTTCTTCTTCATATTCCATAAAATCTGCAAGCACTTTTAAACTTTTTTACAGATTTGAAGGCAGCGCGGTTTAAATTTTATAAACCCTTGCCAGGTATAGCAGGTAAGTAACGTTCTCTTTTATATTTTTCTTCAATATAATGCCAGAAAGAATGGCCTGCAAGCAAAGGTTTATCAAAAGCAAACTGATAAAATTGTGATAATTCCTGCCAAGCATCTCATTTTTCAATTCATCATCCAGGGCCGTGCCCATTCTCACCGGCAAATGCCACATAGCCATCTGTCAGCCATTTAGGCAAATTGAGCAGGGCCTGGTTACCGGCAAATTTCAAGGTCGTCACCATAAAATATTGTCGGTCAGTATACGGGCAATACCTCCCAACCTGTTTTTCAAATGCGCGTCCCCATTAAAATAAACGACCATTTTATTATTTACCAGTTGGGTGGCACCGCCGGTGATCTGCCAATCGATACCCAGTCCAATATTTGATTGCTGGAGATCAGCAAATTCATTGTAAACGATTATGTAGGCCCTGCGCTGCAGGCTGTATTCAGTAAAGGCTTCAATTTTAGGGGCTTCCTCTTCTGCAACCTGCGCAACGAATTTCGCAAGCTCCTGCCCATTTTGATTATAATAAGTATTAAAATTCCTTGTTTGATAAAATTCCCATTTAAACTTTTTATATTGTACCCTGTTTTTACCAAACTCAACAGCATTTACCTGGGCCGAAGTTGTATAAGATCCAAGCAAAACAATACATACTATAGTAAAAATAATTCTGAACTTTGCCATACTGAATTTGATATTTGTTTTTTAAAATTACTCTATTCAAACCAATCGTAAAAATATCGCTTTATTAAGTAAATAAATTGCTAATGTTCACAATTCAGGCTTTTACTTTTAACCCTATACAGGAAAATACGTATTTAGTTTATAACGAGTTTAAGCAATGCATTATAATTGATCCGGGTTGTTATTTCGATGAAGAAAAAGAAGTAATAAAGAATTTTATTTCTAAGAACAACCTGGTTCCAACAATGTTGCTAAACACCCATTGCCACCTTGACCATGTTTTTGGTAATAAATATATAGCTGAAACCTACGGGCTTCCCCTCCACTTACATGAAAAGGAAAAACTGGTACTATCCTATGCTCCCACATCAGGGTTAATGTACAATCTGCCGTTTGATAATTATAAAGGGGAGGTTATTTTCCTGGGAGAGGGCGACAAAATATTATTGGGTGAGGATGAAATGGTTGTTATAGAAGCCCCCGGCCATTCCCCCGGCAGCATTTGCTTTTATTCTCCCCGGCAGCATTTTTTGATAGGTGGTGATGTGTTGTTCAAGGGCGGAATAGGTAGAACAGATCTTCCAATGGGAGATCATCAAACCTTACTGGGTAATATAAAAAATAAACTCCTGGTGTTGCCTGGCGAAACGGTAGTGTACAGCGGGCATGGCCCTGTTACAACAATTGGTGAAGAAAAAATAAGTAATCCTTTTTTAGTTAATTGATGTGGGGGGATGGCCCTCTTTAATTGGTTCGTTGTAGCCTAAAGGCGCAGTTGGCAGATCCCCGATATTTGCGGGGTTTACTTCCTTTCCATACACAATTCGATTAAAACCCCTCCCGTTCCCTTAGGGTGTAAAAAACAAACCAATTTATTATCAGCACCTAATTTTGGCGTGTCATTTAATAATATAAAACCTTCCTTTTGTAATCTTTCCATTTCAACTTCAATATCAGCTACTTCAAAGGCAATATGGTGCATCCCTTCGCCCTTTTTATCAATAAATGCGGCTATGATCCCATCGGCGGCCGTACTTTCCAGGAGTTCGATCTTGGTTTCACCGGTTTTAAAAAACGCCGTATTTACCTGTTCACTTATTACTATTTCCGTTTTATAGCAGGTAGCGTTCAATAGCTTTTCAAAGAGCGGGATGGCCGTTTGGAGTTCTTTCACCGCGATGCCAATATGTTCGATTTTTAACATGATAAAAATTGAATGACCTCTATGTTAGTAAACTGATAAATTACTCTGTACCATTTTATACAACAGCTAAAATAACCCCTTTTGCATTAATTTCGTAGGTTATAAAACAATACAGATGTTGAAGCTGCCGGTTTATTTAGATAACAATGCTACTACCCAGGTGGATCCGGGGGTATTTGCAGCAATGACACCCTATTACCTGGAGCATTTTGGGAACGCTGCGAGCCGCAATCATGCATTTGGATGGGAGGCCGAAGAGGCCGTCAATTATGCGCGGGAACAGGTTGCAAAAATCATTGGGGCCGAACCCAAGGAAATTATTTTTACGAGCGGAGCCACGGAAGGAGATAACCTTGCCATAAAAGGTGTTTACGAAATGTATGCCGGCAAGGGGAATCATATTATTACCGCAAATACGGAACATAAAGCTGTGTTGGATACCTGTAAGCACATTGAAAAACTGGGTGGCGAAGTGACTTACCTGCAGGTAAAACCAGATGGGCTCATCGATCTGAAAGAATTGGAAGCCGCCATCAGGCCCACTACCATTTTGGTCGCTATCATGTATGCAAATAATGAAATTGGAACAATACAGCCCATCCGGGAAATCAGCAATATTGCAAAAAAGCATGGCATATTGGTTTTTACGGATGCAACACAGGCCATCGGTAAGATCCCGGTAAATGTTAACAAGGATGGTATAGATATAATGGCATTTACTGCTCATAAAATGTACGGACCCAAGGGGGTTGGTGCGTTGTATGTCCGGCGGAAAAATCCCCGGGTGAAGGTTACAGCCCAGATAGACGGAGGTGGACACGAAAGAGGCATGCGTAGTGGCACTTTAAATGTGCCGGGTATAGTTGGATTTGGAAAAGCATGTGAGATCTGCAGGCTCAATATGGAGGAAGAATCCAGGCATATCAGCATGTTGAGGGACAAGCTGGAATCCGGGTTACTACAGCTTGAAGAGGCTTACATTAATGGAAGCGTTACAAATCGCCTGCCGCATGTGACCAACATTTCTTTTAAATATGTAGAGAGCGAAGGCCTGTTAATGGGATTTAATAAGAACATCGCTTTAAGCTCCGGATCTGCCTGCACCTCTGCTTCATTGGAACCGTCTTACGTTTTAAAAGCATTGGGTTTGGGTGATGACCTTGCGCATAGTTCGCTTAGGTTTGGGCTCGGGCGGTTTACCGATGAAGAACAGATCGATTATACTATTAAAACTATCAGTGAAGCAGTATTTAAATTAAGAGAAATCAGCCCCTTATGGCAAATGTTTAAGGAAGGAGTGGATTTAACCAACCTTGAGTGGCCTGCAGTTCAAACTGATGTTAAGTTATAACAGTTTTTAGCCCGCCTTCTCCCCCGCAATAATTAGATAACTAAGAAAAGCCAGTTTCAACAAGAGACAGGCTTTTTAGTAAATAACGGGTTCAACCTTCCTTGTCTTTTACAATGACGGGTAGAATAAAATTTACCCGTTCACTGGTTACCACAGGAACTTTGCGGGATTTGACCGATTTAACCTTTTTAACTGGCGGTGGAGGAGGAGGAGGGGGTGGAGGAGGTAAGGGTGGGGCAGGAGGGATCGCTTCCAAGGCTAAATTTGTTGAATCGGCCGGCACTGGTGCTTGTTGCAGCATTTCTACAGGGGGTAATGGCGGAGGCGGGGGAGGAATTTCTTTGTTAGATTGGGCGATCAATTGCCCGGCTATAACGGAAACTAAAAGGGTTATCATTGTTTTTTTCATACACAGGTTTTTTATGAAGATGCATCCCGGGAATTAATCCATAAAAAAAATCCCGCCGTAAAGCGGGACTGTGCAGTTGGTTTTGGTAAACAACTATTGCTGAAAAACCTTGAACTGGATGGAATAACTAATTTTTTTAAATTATTATTAGCAGTTCAAATTTCAAATGCAGTGTTTCGGTAAAAAGCAGGTTAAACAGGTTATTCAAACTGTCTGGTACTATTGACAGATACATTATCTGAAATGCTGCTTTTGCAAAAAAAATTTATTAGCATTTCGTCGGGCAAGGTTCGGGTTTCAGTAGAAGGTGACCGGGGGAATGGGAAAATATTTCAATAAAATATTATTAATCAGTGAGTTATATGAAAAAGTGTTTACAATTTACTAAATAATTATTTCAAAAACCTGGATAAATCCTAACCAATGTTTCTTAATTCAGTTTAGGAAGTAGGTTAAATTTTTTTTACAGGAACTTTTTATCTAACACTCCAGCCTTACAATTTTTGACTATGCCCTACAAGCGGATCCAATTATTTTAACCAAAATTTTATAGGTGCTAAATAGTAAATTGCACCCAATTTATCTTTCATGTGGACTATTTGTAAAAAGGAACTGCATCAATTCTTCAGCAACCTTACCGGTTATATTGCCATTATACTGTTCCTTCTTGTGAATGGTCTGTTTTTATTTGTACTTAAAGAAAGCAATCTTTTTGATTTTGGATATGCTTCCCTGGATAATTTTTTTGACCTGGCTCCCTGGATCCTGGTTTTCCTGGTTCCCGCAATTACGATGCGCTCCTTATCCGAGGAGTTTAAAACCGGCACTTTTGAAATTCTTCAAACCAGGCCGCTTACAAATTGGCAAATTGTTTTGGGAAAATACCTGTCGGTCCTGGTCGTATTGATTTTCGTGATCGTGCCCACTTTCATTTATATATTCACCATTAAAAAACTAAGCGTGGGTGGTGAAATAGATACGGGTGGCATTGCCGGAAGTTATATTGGTTTGTTTTTTCTCGCGGCTGTGTTTGCAGCTATAAGTTTATGTTGCAGTAGTTTTACCAGTAATGCTGTGGTAGCGTTTTTAATTAGCGCATTTGCCTGTGTATTGCTTTATTTTGGTTTTAATGCAATTAGCCGGTTACCTGTATTTCAGGCGGGAGCGGATTATTATATAGAAATGATCGGTATCGATTTTCATTACCGGAGTGTGAGCCGAGGGCTGCTCGACACCAGGGATATTGTTTATTTTGGCAGCCTGATCATCTTCTTTCTTTCAATTACGGTAAAGAACCTGCATACGCATAAGTAACCCTTGAAAATGACGTCAGTTATTAATAAAATATTCACCGGGAAAGCGGGCGTGCCGCTGATAATAATCTTGCTGGTTTTTATAAACTGGCTCGCTTCCTTATTTCATACGGGCATCGATTTCACCAATGAAAAAAGATTTACGCTTTCCCAATCAACAAAATCTGTGTTACAAAACCTGGATAGTACCGTCGACATCACCGTGTTGCTTTCCGGGGATATAAAGTCTGAATTTAAAAAACTTGCCAACAGCACCCAGGAACTGCTTGAGAATTTTAAAAATTATGGAGGAAAAAATATCCAGTACCATTTTGAAATACCTGGTGAAGGATTGGACGACTCAGCCAAAGTAAAAGTTTTTGAGTCCCTGATTGCAATGGGACTAAGACCCACCAATCAAAAAGTACAGGTTAAAGAAGGGGAGGGTAACAACAACCGCCAGATTTTCCCCGGCGCGATCATCAAATACCACGACAAAACGATCGCTATTGATCTGTTGCAGGGACAGGTGCAAAAAAGCATTTTTAATTCTGGTGACCTGCTCGATAAAGAAACACTCAATAGCGCTGAGGCATTGCTGGAATATAAATTTGCGAATGGGATCCAGCAACTGACTCAAAAAGAGGTACCGGTAGTGGCCTATGCTTACGGAAATGGCGAACCCACTTACGGGTTTCTTCCGGTAAATGATGTGTTTGAAACCCTCGGCAGGAATTTTATTGTGGATACTGTAAACATCCGGTCGCAACCCTTTATTCCCCTTGAATACAATGCGGTAGTAATAGTAAAACCTGTCGATAAATTTACGGATGAGGATAAATTTAAGCTCGACCAGTATGTAATGAACGGGGGCAGGTTATTGTTTTTTATTGATGTTTTATATGCAGAAAGGGACAGCCTTCAAAATGGTGAGTTAATAGCTTATTCACGTGACCTCAATTTGAACGACCTCTTGTTCCGGTATGGCGCCAGGATCAACACCGACCTGATTGGCGATAAACATAGTGACGTAATACCTGTAGAAGTTGGCAGTTTGGGCGGGCAAAGTCAAAAGCAATTATTACCCTGGCCCTACTCCCCATTATTACAACCTGGTTCGGATAACGCCATAGTCAGGAACCAGGCCGACGTGCTGGCGCAATTTGCTAATTCCATTGACACGGTAGAAGCTGCCGGGATAACCAAAACGATCCTGCTCGCTACGTCCGGCAATTCTTACACCCTGGCAACTCCGGCAAGAGTAGAACTGAACAGCTTACAAACGCAGGACGATATAAGCAGGTACGATCGTAAAAATATCCCCGTAGCAGTTTTGCTGGAAGGCAAATTCTCCTCGCTTTATGGCAACCGGCCCAGCCAGGCGCAACTTGATACACTGCAGCGTTACGATATTGATTTTTTAAGGGAAAGTGCCGTACCGGGCAAGGTAATTGTAGTAAGCGATGCGGACATTGTATTGAACCAGGTTTCTGAAGCCATCGGACCTTTGCCAATGGGTACCAACAGGTACACAAAAGTTGGTTATGCAAATAAAGATTTCTTTTTAACCTGCACTGAATACCTCGCCAACAAAAATAATATCCTGGATGCAAAGGCCAAGGATTATACTCTTCGCTTATTGGATGTGCGTAAAATAGAAGAGGAACGTGAATCCTGGCAGTTAATAAATATACTTGCGCCTATTATGCTGGTATGCATTTTTGCAATGATCTACCAGTGGTGGAGGAAAAGACGTTACACAATTTTATAGATTCGTTTGGAAAAAGATAAATTAAAGTAATACGTATAATGGATAATAAATTATTGACCTACCTGGTTTTTGGCGCCGTAATAATACTTGCGTTGGTGTTTGACCTGGGGTTACTCAGTAAAAGCAACAAGGTAATAACCTTGAAAAATGCTTTGATACAAACTATTTTCTGGGTGGTGCTCGCACTGGCATTTGGCGCATTCCTTTGGTTCGAGAACGGACCCGAAGATGCATTACAATACGTGTCTGCATATTTATTGGAGTGGTCACTTTCTATTGATAATATCTTTGTTTTTGTTATCATTTTCTCTTTTTTTAAGGTGAGGGAAAATAATTATTCCAGGGTACTCTTATTGGGAATACTGATGGCGATTATTTTCAGGATACTCTTTATTGCCTTGGGCAGCGAGCTTGTTGCTAGGTTTGACTGGGTCATGTACATATTTGGCGTATTCCTTTTATACACCGGGTTTAAAATGTTTAGTAAGGCTGATGAAGTAGAATTTAACCCTGGTGAAAACTGGGCTTTCAAGCTGATGAGGAAATTTATGCGTACCACGGATGAAGAACCGAACGGGCGTTTTACAGTAAAGAGGGATAATAAAACCTATTTCACAACCCTTTCGATGGTGGTGATTATGCTTGGCCTGATAGATATTGTTTTTGCCGTGGATTCTATCCCTGCTGTTTTTTCTATTATACCGGACCCAGGTAAAAAACTCTTGATCTATTCTTCCAATATCTTTGCTGTATTAGGGTTAAGAAGTTTATTCTTTTTATTACATGGAGCGGCCAGCAAGTTCGATTTTTTGCAACAGGGCATTGCAATAGTACTCATCTTTATTGGGGTTAAAATGCTTATCGTTAAATGGGTGCATATCCCGGTATGGGTTTCTTTACTTGTAATCGTTTTTTGTATCTCAGGTTCGATTTATTACTCTATTTACCACCAGCGAAAAGGCGTGGCGGAAAATGTGAAGGAATAATTTTATAGAGTTCCCTCATGCTCAAATGATTCCCTTGGTTTATAATTTGAAAAATTTAACGCGCGCCCAAGCAAAATAAAATTAAGCGGATGTTGGAATATTCAGTCTCGCAAATTGGAAAGATCGTTCATGGCAAAATGCTGTTAAATGAAAATCCTGGTGCAGTCATCGCGCACCTGCTACTCGATAGCCGCAAGCTCTTGTTTCCTGCGTCCTCCGTCTTCTTTGCTTTGAGTGGAACGAGGCGTACAGGTTATTCGTTTATTAACGAATTATATGAAAAAGGAGTAAGAACTTTTATCGTTGATGAAAACATTGAAACTACCGGCTTAAGCCTTTATCCGGGTTCAAATTTTCTAGAGGTAAAAGATGTACTTTCTGCACTTCACTTTTTGGTAACTTTTCACCGGGCAAGGTTTGATATTCCCGTTATTGGGATCACCGGCAGCAATGGTAAAACTATTGTGAAGGAGTGGCTATACCAATTATTACAGGAAGATTATAATATTGTACGTAACCTAAAAGCTAATTAGGTGGTTGAAAAGTGATGCATAAATGAGTCCATACACTGGCATTTTGCGGCTCGCCGGATGAAATGCACAACTGAAAAGACACCGCCCGGATCGGTGTTGCAATATTGGTGAAGCCCATACAAGTTTTTTAGCACCGTCAAGAAATGAAAATTAAATTATTTATATGTGATTTACTGTTTATATGCTGATAATCCTGACGTAAATACGGTGTTACACTTGCACTGTAGAAGGTATTTAATTTTTTCTGGAGCGGCGGTGATGCGCTTACAAATCATTCCTAGAAAAAAATCCGACAGGTACCATTATCCGGCAATTCCTCCCAGGTGTTAACCAATGCAATCACCATCCCGTTTACAGACGATGCACAACAAAATGCAGCACCTGCTGGTGTGTACTTTTACAACTGCAGATACAGGCGCCGGTTATCCGTAAAAGAATGTTGCAGTTACGTACGGTGGAGATGCGGCTGGAGTTAAAGCAGGGCATCAATAATTGTTCGGTCATTAATGACAGCTATAGCGCGGATATCAATTCATTGACCATCGCGCTGGATTTCCTGGTGCAACAGCAACAGCACCCTACGCGTACTTTAATTCTGAGCGATATCCTGCAATCCGGTAAAAGCAGCACGGCACTTTATGCGGAAATTGCTGCTATACTGCGGCAAAAAGGCATTACCAGGTTCATAGGGATCGGCCCAGAAATTTTCAGTCAACGCGAAGCTTTTAATGATATTAGCCAACAGTCTTTCTTTTCTTCCATCGCTGAATTTACGCAGCAGTTTTATTCGCTTCATTTTTACAATGAAACCATTTTATTGAAAGGGGCCAGGATATTCGAATTCGAGCAAATAAGCCATTTGCTTGAAGAAAAGGTGCACCAGACCGTATTGGAAATAAATTTAAATGCGGTGGCACATAACCTGAAAGCATACCAGCAAATATTAAAGCCTGGCGTGAAGTTAATGGCAATGGTAAAGGCATTCAGTTATGGTAGCGGGGGTTTTGAAATTGCGAATCTCCTGCAATATCATAAAGTGGATTACCTGGCAGTGGCATATGCCGATGAAGGTGTTGAGCTAAGAAGGGCCGGGATTACATTGCCCATCCTGGTGCTGAATCCTGAAGAGGCCACATTTGATGTAATGGTGCAGTATAATCTTGAACCAGAGTTGTATTCTTTAAGCATCTTAACTTTTTTCCAGGAATACCTTCAACGGTCAGGGGTGAATAATTACCCCGTTCATATCAAGTTGGATACCGGCATGCACCGGCTGGGTTTTGAGATAAAAGAATTGGCCGCACTTGGTAAGCTATTGCTGGCAACCCCTGTGTTCAAAGTACAGTCGGTTTTTTCACATCTTGCGGCAAGTGATTCAACTGAACACGATGACTTTACCGCCCTGCAGGCGGAAGAATTTGAAGAGGGCTGTAAGTTGTTGCAGGCATCACTGCGATATTCATTTATCAGGCATATTGCCAATACCTCTTCTATTCATCGTCACCCGCACCTGCAACTGGATATGGTGCGGCTGGGGATCGGTTTATATGGCGTAGATAGTTTCCCCGCGATGCAGGAGAAACTGAAAAATGTAAGTACGCTGAAAACGACCATCTCCCAAATAAAACAAGTGGCAGCCGGCCAAAGCATTGGATACAGCAGGAAAGGCATTGTTACAAAAGATGCGGTTATAGCAACAGTGCGCATAGGGTATGCAGACGGCTACCCGAGGATGCTAAGTAACGGGGAAGGCAGTATGTGGGTTAATGGAAAGCTC
>JBBJMD010000147.1:0-9353 GCA_037719925.1 Ferruginibacter sp. | reverse complement strand
CGCCTCGCCGAAGCTTCCAGGAAATACCTGTTGTTAAAGCTATAAGTTACCCGCCCGATATAACCGATACGGCTTTGTTCCTCATCAGCATCCTGGTACTGATCCATGGTTGGAAAATAGATCAGGGGCAGGTTGTTGGAAATGGGCGACGCATGGATCCAGTTTCTGCGCCAATGATTATTGATTCTTTCGGCTACTACTGTGGCGCCTACTGAATGGTCACCAAATTTATTATTGTAATTTACCTGGGCCTGCACATTGGTGTTTACCTGTTTGATCTGTTCCCTGTCGCGCCATGGATTGGTGCTTCCCCCTGTCGCGCGGTATTCTTCCGGATCTGTACTGGTGGCGGGAATATACGTATAGGCTTTATAGGTAAACTCCTGGTTGTTGCTTTGCAGATCCGCTACATAGTAAGAATACAAGCCTTTTAAAGACAGGCCGCGGATACCTGGTATCTGCCACTCAACGTTAAAATTAGTCTGCAGCACACGCCATTCAGATTTCAATTTTCCAGAGATTTTTTCATTCAAAAAGGCATAATTCGATTCAAGGTGTTCCCCGATATCATTTAAGTAAAGTGGGTTATCATTTGCATAAGGCCTTTCCCGGGGAGTATTACGAAGAATAGCTAACCTTGAAAGAAAATAATCATCACCTCCTGGTACACCTGGGTTTTGCCTGGTTTCGACGCGCCCGTTTATTTCCGCACCTACTTTCAAACCACTGGCGAGTTTCGCAGTTATATTAGATTGTACATTGGAACGGTTAAACCTGTATTCTTTGCCCAAATTTGATTTTTGGTCGAGGTTGGTAGCCGAAACATAATAGTTTACTTTTTCCGAACCACCGCTGATATTGATATTTACCTGGTTTTGAGGAGCAGGTTTATTAAGGATATATTCCCTCCAGTCAAAGCTCCTGTAAGCGGGTCCAGCGCTTGCACCTTCCTTGTATTTATCCAGTTCGGACTGTGTAATTCCCGTGCTGCCAAACCTGTTTAATTCCGCATCCGCCCGGTAATACATGTAATCGTAAGAATTCCGTAATACATCCGCAAAACGGAACCATGATTGCCATCCGGCGTAAGCATCCACATTTACATTATTTCTACCAGTAGTTCCTTTTTTAGTGGTGACCACTACAACACCATTAGCAGCGCGTACGCCATAAATGGCAGCAGAAGCGTCTTTAAGCACAGAAATACTTTCAATATCATTGGGCGAAATATTATTAAACTGGCCTTCATCCTGCTGGATACCATCAATAACATAAAGCGGCCGGCCCATATTACGTATCTGGATATTGGCAGAGGCTCCCGGGCGGCCATCCGGCATACGGAATGTTACACCGGGTAATTTGCCAGCAAGCCCCGTGCTCACGGTAGACCCCGCATGTACACGATCCAGGTCTTTCGCTGTAACAGTTGCGATAGAGCCCGTTAATGCCTGTTTTGATTTTGCACCGTAGCCAATAACGACCACTTCATCCAGGTCATTTTTTTGCCGTTCTAATGAAAATATAAAATCTGTTTGATTTCCTACGCGCATTTCCTGTGCTGCAAAGCCAACGGAAGATATTAATAAAACAGATTTCTCTCCGGCTACTTTTAGTGTAAACCTTCCCTCGGCATCAGTGGTTGTTGCGGCATTTGTTCCTTTCTCCTGAATGGTAGTATTAGCCATACCTGTGCCGGAACTGTCTTTTACTAACCCTGAAACGGTAACGGTGCCCTGGGAAAACGCAGGCGACACCATCGAAAAAAGAAAGAACATAAATAAAAGGCATTTTCTTTTTTGCCGTAAGCAAACTGCTGCGTATGCCAGTAGCATACCATGCGTCGTAGAAGATTTCATGTAGCGAGTTATTGGTGAGTTAATATTGGTGTGTAATCGTTTACATTACTTAGGGTCGTTAATCCTTTAATAAACAGGATGTAAATTAAAATCATATTTTTGACCCTATTGATTCGCCACGTATCATAATTTTTTCAAAATGTTTCATTTAATTTTTGGATCCAAACGTTTACCTGATAAATAATTCTACCCCGTAAATATTAAAACCCGGGCTAATCATTTGAAAAACAGATTTTATATTATTTCACTTATCCAGATTGCCGCAACCCTCCTGGTTGCTTTGCAGGTACATTCCCAATCCTATTTTTTCAGGCATTACCAGGTGGAAAACGGGCTTTCGAATAATTCCGTTTTTTGCAGCATCCAGGATAAAAGTGGTTTTTTATGGTTTGGCACCAAGGATGGAATCAACCGTTTTGACGGGTATCATTTTAAGCATTTTAAAATAAGTGATGACGGTCATAATATGACTCCGGATATCATTTCGTGCCTGCTTGTGACAGACGATGATATGTTATTGATAGGATGCCAGAAGGGACTTTACACATTTGATAAAGAAAATGAACGGCTGGTAAAATTATTGGATTCGCTCGAATGGATCAACTATATGCATTTAGGCAAGAATGGTGAACTTTGGTTCACATCTGCGAGCATGCTTTGCCGTTATAATTTCTTTACAAAAAAATTACAGCGCTTTCCTCCCGATAAATATTTTCCTGCAACAGCAATATGCGGAGCCGATGACGGAACCGTTTGGGCGGCAACGATGGACGGTTATTTACAACGTTTCAATCCTGTAAAACAAAATTTTACAAGGTTCAACATGTTTGCCCATTCCGCCGCAGCAGCATCCAACTCGATCCAGACAATCCATTCAGCAGGAAATAATGAACTGTTCGTCGGTACATCCAGCCAGGGGTTAAAAAAATTTGACATCGCCAGTGCCACTTACAAAGACCTGCTTACTTACAACCCTGATAAAACAACTATCTACATCAGGGGCATTGAAAAATACAGCGATAGCGAATACTGGTTTGCCACAGAATCAGGGATCTTTATTCTGGATCTCGTAACACAGCAGTTCCGAAACCTTAAAAAGAAATTCCTTGATCCTTATTCACTTTCGGACAATGCCGTTTACAACCTGCTAAAAGATAAGGAAGGTGGTATCTGGGCTGGTACCTACTTTGGGGGCATAAACTATTATTCTAAACAATATGCGGCATTCCAGAAGTATTTTCCTGATAATTCAACGGGTTCCATCAGTGGCAGTGCTGTACGTGAAATATGCGCCGACAACGACGGTAATATCTGGATCGGTACGGAAGATGCGGGGTTGAATAAACTAAATCCTGCAACAGGCGAGATCAGGCAGTTTAAACCATCAGCGGACCAGCATAGTATTGCCTATTCAAATATTCATGGGCTGCTCGTATCAGGCAATGAACTGTGGATAGGCACTTTTGATCACGGACTCGACGTTATGGACATCCCCACTGGAAAAGTAAAAAAGCATTACAGGGCAGGGAATTCTAACAAAGACCTGCAGAGCAATTTCGCGATATGTATGCTGAAAACCGTATCAGGGGATATCTATATTGGGACAGGGAATTCTTTATTCAGGTTTGACAAAAAAGCGGATGGCTTTGATAGGGTAACTGAAACACCTTCTCACATTTTCGTGTCCTGTATCCTTGAAGATCATGATAAAAAGATCTGGATTGGTACACATGGAAACGGCATATTTTATTTTGATCCTGCAACAGGAGAAAAAGGTCATTTTCAAAATGAGGATGATACAAACAGTTTGACAACTAATGTGATCAACGCCGTATTTGAAGACAGTCAGCAAAACCTATGGTTTTCGACGGAAGGAGGAGGCCTTTGCAAATTGAACAAGGAGAGGAAAATTTTTTCGGTGTACACTACTAATAATGGACTACCCAGTAATTTTATATTTAAGACGCTGGAAGATAACAGACAGCAACTATGGATATCAACCTCAAGGGGCCTGGTAAACTTTAACCCTAAAACCCTGGAGAAAACGGTATACACTAAAGATAACGGCCTGTTGAATGACCAGTTTAATTATAATTCAGGTTTTAAAGACGCAGGCGGTAAAATGTATTTTGGCAGTGTAAAAGGGATGATCACATTTAAGCCCGAAGATTTCTCGAAAAGCGTGCAACCGTTGCCGGTATTTATTACAGGATTCCAGGTACAGAATAAGGAATTGGAAATAAATAAGGACAGCTCCTTCTTAAAAAAGTCGATCATCAATACCGAAAAGATCACCCTCCCTTATGATCATTCGTCATTCAGTATTGATTTTGCCGCTTTAAGTTATATATCTCCCGAGATGACTGATTACAGCTATATCATGAAGGGGCTCGACAAGGAATGGACCCTCATCAAACCCAACCGTAAAATATATTTCACCAATCTATCACCCGGAAAATATGTGTTTAAATTAAAAGCGGGTATCAATGGAAACTGGACCAATACTGAAAAACAGCTCACTATTAGGATCCTGCCTCCATTTTGGGCCACTCCCTGGGCCTACCTGCTGTATGTAATAATTACATTAGCACTTTGTTATTATCTATTCAGGGTGTATCATATTATTATAGAAAACAGGAAAGAAAAAGAGATCTATGAAGCAAAGATCGATTTCTTTACCAATGTTGCCCACGAGATCAGGACTCCCCTGACGCTTATCAAAGGGCCCGTGGAAAATCTGCTGGAGAAAGTGGAGGACATCCCTGAAATTAAAGCGGATGTAATTACAATGGAAAGGAATACCAACAGGCTGATTGCGCTGATTACACAAATCCTTGATTTCAGGAAAGCAGAGACAAAAGGTTTTAGCATAGATTTTGTCAAAGTAAATATTACAGAATTGTTGACTGAATCTTATGTAAATTTTGCACCATTGGCTAAAAAAAGAAAATTGGAGTATGAAATATATACGCCTCCCGCAATCGTTACGGCTTTGGCAGATGAAGAGGCATTGAATAAAATATTCAGCAATCTTTTAAACAATGCCATTAAATACGCACAAAATAAAGTAAGGGTCCGGCTGCAGCGCTCAGGTAATAATGACAGCGGGCTTACAATTGAATTTGAAAATGACGGGCAAAAGATCCCCGCGGAAATGAGTCAAAAAATTTTCGAACCCTTTTTCCGGCTGAAAGAATCTTTAAAACAGCAGGGTACGGGGATCGGCCTTGCTTTGGCAAGATCTTTAACAGAATTACACGACGGAGATTTATACCTTAAAGATTCACCGGAGGGCCTGAATATATTTGTGCTTTCTTTACCCCTCCAACCGGGGATACACGAACAGGGAAAATTTAAAAAAACCAAACGATTGCTTAAATCAAAATAATCCGATGCTGCCATTAATATTACTTGTAGACGATAACGAAGACATACTTGAATTTCTCGAAAGAATACTATCCCCTAAATACATGATTTTAAAAGCGGAAGATGGAAGGGAGGCAATAAAAATACTCGAAACCGAAGCCGTTCAACTGGTGGTGAGTGATGTAATGATGCCCGTTTTGGACGGATTTGAATTATGCAAGATAATCAAGTCCAATTTCGAATATTCTCATATTCCTGTTATTTTACTTACCGCCAAAAATACCATTCAATCTAAAGTGGAGGGGCTTGAGTTAGGCGCGGATGCCTATATCGAAAAGCCTTTTTCCAAAGAACACCTTCAGGCACAAATAGCAAGCCTGTTAAACAACCGTAATATGATCCGAGAATATTTTGCGAGTTCCCCGTTGGTCCATATAAAGAGCATGGCACACTCAAAAGCAGATGAACGATTCTTAGAAACTTTGAATGAAACTATTTGTGCAAATATTGAGGATGTTGACCTCGACGTAGAAAAGCTGGCTAAGATCATGAACATGAGCCGCATCACACTTTACCGTAAAATAAAGGCGATCTCTGTATTAACACCCATAGAAGTTATCAATATTACCAGGCTTAAAAAAGCCGCTGAACTGCTGGCTGAAGGGGACCATAAAATTTATGAAATATCGTATTTGGTGGGCTTTAGTTCGCAAAGCAATTTTGCCAGGAATTTTCAAAAGCAGTTTAACATAACGCCGACAGAATACATGCATTCCAAACAATTGGATAAGAAGAAAAAATAGGGCGTACCGGAAATGATGGAGGGATGTAGTTTAGTCAAAATTACCTTATCGCTTCCCTAAATGAAATACTCCTTATTGATAGTAGTGGCGCGTCGTTGATGCATAGGGAGCCTCTTTTAATGTCAGGATACGCTCAGTCATCCCGGGTTGTGGCAAAATGAAAACTTTCCGCGTCTATCACCATTTCGTCGATACCCGGCCTGTCATTTTTTACAAACTTCATTTTAACGATGGCGGTTTTTCTCGGAGCCACTACTGAATCAGAAAAGTGTGTATGGAAAACGTACCTTAAATTGTTTTGACCATCGACCACAAAATCACCATGGCCGGTTCCATTTATTCCTATATTTTTTTTACTGATGATAGGATTACCGGGATATTTTGTCCAGGGTCCGTATGGGGTATTTGCCGTAGCGTAGCCCACAGCATAATCAGGGTTACGAAAATCATTGGAGGTGTAAAACAGGTAGTAAATATTATTGTGCCTGATGACAGACGGCCCTTCCGCAACAGGCCATTTCGAATTTGCAGTATTTTCCCATGGTAAGGCAGCCGAGAGGCACTCTGTTAAAGTACCCGGCTTTATTGCGTTCAGGTCATCGTCCATTTCCGCAACAAAAATTTTATTACCGTTCGATAATCTAACATGGTATAGGTATGCCCTGCCATCCTCATCGATAAAAACAAAGGGATCTATTTGTTTTACAGGCGCATTGAGTGCGCGTATATTTTGTTGTTTGAACGGGCCGGCGGGGTCATTGCTTTTCGCGATAGCGATATTTTCATCAGCTGCATAGGCCATAAAAAAACTATCCCTGTAAAAAAATACCTGTGGGGCCCAAAAGTTAGCCAACCCATAACTTTCACCTTTTTTAAGCGCATAGCCGTCCCTGTTACCTTGCACTTTTTTCCAGCTTTTCATATCTGCTGAAGTATACGCGATAAAACCATTGTTCGCGTTTATGCCAACTGTGCCGTATAGGTAATAAGTGCCATTATGATTGAATATTGCCGGATCGGCAAGGTAAATATCACCGGTAGATTTATTCAATGCCTGTGCCCCCAGGTTTTTCCAACTGAATGCGGCAACCAGTAAAAGCCCCATCGTGGCTGCCCTGCAAATTTTTATTCTTATTATACAATGCATGATAAAAAAGTCTGTTGTTTGACACGGTGCCATATTCACCCGGCAAAATTTAATGCACGGGAAATCCTGAAATGATTATTGCGAGAGGTGGCTTTCTTCTTTCCGTGTCCTTAATTTTTGGGAAATAAAAGTTCCCAGCTTCTCTCCTTCACTAACACCGTTTACAATAGAGGGCATGTAATGGATGCCCCCATAAAACCGGCTGATAGCTGCTTCTTCAGCAGCCTGCTTAAAAGAATTAAAATGCCGTACCGGGATATTAAAGTCAACCTCTGTAGAGTCATCATAGGAGAAGGCATCTCCAAATAATTTTGTGAGGATGATAGCAGAGGCAGCAGATATTACACTATGCCCGCTCGTATATTCCGGGAATGGCGGAGTTTGAAGCAATGGGGTCCAGCTTCCGCTGATATACTGGTTGATATAGGTCTCGGGCCTTATTACTTTGCTGCGGTATTTTTCTGCCCAGCAACTAATAAACGCATCCGCCAATATAATTGATAAACAAGCATAAGCTTCCGCAGATTGCTCAAAGGTCTTGTTTGCTTTTCTACAGGCTAGGCCCGTTATGTTGATCCAATGCCCGCCCGGGGAAATTTTCTTTGTCGCAAACATCACATGGCCGTTTATATTCATTTTGAAAGGATTGCAATCCCAGAAATTCGCAATTTCAATTTGTTCGCGCGAAAGCTTGAGGCCGGCGTCAAAGACTGCCGATGCTTCCTTAAAAAAGGGGCTATTTTTCTCTGTTGAAAAAGCAGTGGCAGCAGCAGGACTAAACTGCCGGGGCGAATCAATGATGAACGTCCTGATACCGTCCCAATGCGGTTCCACTGCCTTCATATAACTTGGAGGCGTAGGTTGCCAGGTGGCGGCATCATTAAGCACTGCGTATTTTGGGAGTGACCTTGTTTGCTTATAATTATCCTTCGAAGCCCAATCAATTATATGGTCCGCTACCTTTTTTCCATAGCTCAATGAGTTTTCGAAGATCGCTGCCGGCATACCGGTTTCTTTAAACTGTTCCAGGATGGCTACATGGGAAGCAGCGATGCGTTCTTCCGAAATGATCATGGTTTCGGCTACAATCATAAGAGCATGCACAGATGCAAGCGGATAACTGCATTGTTCGATTGTATCAGGCAGTGGAAGTTTACGAAGGCCATTCAGTTGCCCTGCTAATGAGAGGTAGTTATCATCCTGATCTAAAGCGGCCTCGTATCCGGCAATTGTTACAAAGGCATATATCCGGCTGGCCACCGGGGGGGAATAGATATCATGAACAATTACGTCGGTAACGATTTTAATGGAGCGATGAAGAAAATCCGGGTTTTGAGCTAACTTTTTCCAGTTATCGTTCGTCTGTGACAATGATGAAAGTGATGAAAGGCTAAGAACAAAACCCAATAAAATACAACTATACTTTTTCATAATCTTATCAATAAGTAACGCTGATGTTATTTATTAAAAACACAATCGTAAGCGTAATCCTGTCAAAAAATATGTGCAAGTTAAAAAATTAAAGTGAGGAAGGCTTTTTTCCACGATATCCATAATTGTACTATACTTTTCTGCAGAGGTTGTAGTTGTGAAAGAAGTGTGCCTGGTTTCCAACTTCATGGGAGCCAAAAGTCGAACGGTTCATCCCTTATCACATCCAGCGTGCCATTTTTAAATACGATCTCGGCCACCTGGATAACAGTACGTTTATTTGAGAAGCTATAACAACCGTCTTTATCAAGCTCTCCTTCAAAATGCACTTTCCTGCCCGGGTGGGTAAAGTAGAATATATACGCTTTATGGCCCGTTACCACCACATCTGCATGTGCACCTGTTGGTGAATCCTGGTTTCGTGTACCATTTTTATTTAGAATCATACCTTGTTTTTCCCATTCTGCCGCATCCTTTGAACGGTATACCCGTTGGCCTGCCCACTCATCAGTGATCATCCAGTAAGAATCCATAAAATAGAATACTTTCGGTCCCTCATGCGCCTTCCCACCTATTGCCGGTTTTTCGGCAAGCATCCAGTTTTTCAGATCGTTGCTTTCGCCTGTCATGGTGATGCTGCCACGCTTTTCATCTTTGTACCAGATATGCCATTTACCATCCGGAAGCTTATAAAAAGTTGGATCGATTACACTTCCGGAAGATAATTTAAGGTCCCCTTCATGATTCCAT
>JBBJMD010000033.1:0-27241 GCA_037719925.1 Ferruginibacter sp. | reverse complement strand
CCGTTATGACGGATTCATGGGGCAATTTCGACAATTCCATGCAACGCATTATGGAGGCATCCGACATTGCCACTATGATCCTGGCAGCCAGTAAACTATCACCGCAGGCAGTTGTAGAGGATATTATTCTCCGGCCGCTACTGGGCGACCTGCCCTGATTATTACTGATAGCTGCATATCAAGGATCATTGAAGACTTTAGCCGGCTATCACCCATTCCGGCTGCCTGTAATTATTAACAGTCATTTATTTCCTTGCGGCTGAATGATCATTTATTTTTGTAACGATAATCATGGTATCGCATAAAATAAAATTATACTGTCTTGTAACATTGGTCATGATCTTTTGCCAGGTGATTACTTTGGCACAAGCCAGCTTTACGGCAAAGATCTCACCCGGCTCCATTAGCAAAAATGAAACGGCTGAACTGAGGCTTATGGTGGAGAATGCCACGCAGGTAAGCCAGATCAATCCTCCTTCCTTAAAAGATTTTATAATTGTAAGCGGCCCTAACCAGGAAAGTGGTATGGAAAGTTCCAATGGGCTAACCCGGCAGTATATCGGTATCACCTACCTGCTAAAACCCAGGTCTGCCGGAAAATTTACCATCGCCGGCGCTCTGGCGAAAGCGGATGGCAAAACCCTCAGGAGCAACCTTGTAACACTTAAGGTAACCAGGAATTCCTCTGGGAATCAAAGCAGCGCAGGATCCGGGTATGGCGCCATATCGCCTTTTGCGGAGCCGGCGATCCGGTCATCTTTTAATGATTATATCATCAAAAAGGGTGAAAACCTGGCAGAGAAGATCAATAAAAATATATTTATTAAAGTTGATGTCAATAAGCTTTCCTGTTTTGTGGGTGAGCCGGTGACCGTATCGTATAAATTATATACGCGCTTAAAATCTGAAAGCGGTATCACTAAAAACCCTTCCTTTAATGGCTTTTCCGTAATCGACCTGTTGCCGCCAGGCAATACTTATTATTCAATTGAAAAATTGAATGGCCGGGAATACAATGTGTATACATTGCGCAAATCACAGTTATATCCTTTACAGCCCGGACCTGTGGAATTAGAAAGTGCCGAAGTTGAAAATAATATCCATTTTATCAGGGAGGAATATATTAACAGTCAACAGGATGGCCTGGAAGATATGTTCCGTGATTTTACTCGAACTACCATTCCGTCGGCTGCTATCCAGGATGAAAAAATAAACCTGCAAAGCAAGCCTGCATTGATTACCGTAAAACCCTTGCCCGAAAAAGATAAATCTTTTTTATTCAAGGGCGCCGTTGGAAACTTTAATATAGCTGCTGCCCTGGAGAAAAATAGTTTTACAACCGATGATGCCGGAAAATTACGCATCGCCATTACCGGGGCTGGTAACATGGCGCTCATCGTGGGGCCTGATATTAGCTGGCCTGCAGGTATTGAGACCTATGAGCCGCGTATAAAAGAGCAACTGGACAAGCTGTCTGTTCCGGTAAGTGGCACCAAAATTTTTGAATATCCTTTCACCGTTACAAAACCCGGCCATTACAATATACCATCAATCGCCTTTAGTTTTTTTGACGTAAAGGAAGAAAAATATAAAACGGTCACCACTCAGCCCCTGGCTATCGAAATTACAAAAGGAATAGGCAAAAGGCCGGTTATCAATAATGACGATCCTGTAAAAAGCGGCAAAGAAGAATTCTTTGATACAGTGTTCACAAACCGGTGGCTCATATTGGCCCCGCTTGCAATTCTATTAATTACAGGGTTATTTATCTGGATACGGCAGGAAAATAAAACCCTATTGCCGGTTCTTCTTCCCGATACAACAGGTATCGACAGTAAGGATACGGGTATTGCTATAAACGATATTCCTGTAAACCCTTTAATACTAACAGAAGGTAAACTGGCCCTCCATGATACCCGCGGTTTTTATGAAACGCTAAACAGCGAATTAAGAAAATTTTTAGCAGGCAGGCTTCAAATTCCATTAGCAACTATTAATAAAAAACGGATTGCGGAAGAAGCAGATAAGCATGCCATACCCGTTTACACCGCTCTTCAAATCCAACAATTACTCGCTGATATTGAATGGCAGTTGTACACCCCGTTTGCAGCGGAAGATAAAATGCAGGATATGTACAATACCGCTAACGGCCTTGTACATGCATTAAATGCTCTAAATACGTAAGGAATAAATGGTGGGTGTTCTATAATGATGTTTGCTACGTTTCTGTAAATTTATAACCGATACCCCTTACCGAATGAAAGTACCGTGGGTTACGGCTGTCATCTTCAAAATATTTACGAAAACTTAAAATAAAATTATCGATGGTACGCGTGGTAGGGTATACATTGTAACCCCATACAGCCTGCAGAATTTTTTCCCTGGTAACCACTTCATTTTTATTTTCGATCAGCAGTTTCAACAACATGATCTCCTTCCGGGTGAGCATGATTTTTTCACCATCTTTGGTGATACATTCAAGGCCTTTAAAATCTACCTGGTTCCTGCCAAAATGATATACCTGCCCCAATGGCGTTCGCATCGACAGCCGGTGGCTTTTATCAACCAGCTTATTTACCCTCAGCAGCAGTTCTTCGAGGTTAAATGGTTTCGTAAGGTAATCATCAGCTCCTTTTTTCAAACCCAGAACACGGTCGGCACTGCTGTTCCTTGCACTAAGGATGAGGATGGGTATATCGTTGTTCTGCAAGCGGATAGTCTCGCAAACACTTATGCCATCCAGTTCGGGTAGCATAACATCCAGTATTATCAGGTCAAAATGTTCCTGCTGCACCGCTTTCAATGCTTCCACCCCATCATAGGCACTGGTTACTTCATAATCTTCCAGCTCGAGATTCAGCTTTAACGCTTCCTGCAGGTTCTCTTCATCCTCTACCAGTAAAATAGAAATTTTTTTTGTTGTCATGGGTCTGTTTGCTGATCATTAACTGAGGATCTTTATTGGATACTTTTATAAAAATCTTAAACTGAAATTACGCTGATTCCGGGGCCCTGTTTTATTGCCTGAATTCGATGGTGAAATTACTTCCTGTTGGCGCATTGTCGGTAACAAAAATATTTGCCCGGTGCTGTTCAACAATTATTTTAGTTAGAAATAACCCCAGCCCTGTGCCCTTGGCGCCTTTTGTTGCCTTATTACCGATCCTGTAAAACTTGTCAAATACCTTTTCTTTCTCCGCAGCAACAATGCCTTTTCCTTCATCACTCACTACCAGCATGATCCGGCTCTGTTGCCGCGTAAGTTCAATGGTTACCAAAGATTCTTTGGGAGAGTATTTAATGGCATTGTCAATTAAATTATTTACAGCCATTTGTAACATCAGCATATCACCACTAATATCAATATCCGCATCAATGTTTTTTTTAAAAATACGTTGTGGGTAACGGTTAACGAAATCGTTGACACAATCATTCACCAGGGCGCTAAGTTTAATGTCCTCTTTGGTTATGCTATGGGCGCCGGCTTCTATTTGTGAAGCCAGCAACATATTGTTGCAAAGGGAATTTAGCCTGTTTGCTTCCTGGATCGTGTTCTGAATCAGCCGCTGTTGCTGGCCATCTTCCAATTTTCTCTTCTGTAAAGTTTCCAGGTTCAGTTTGGTTATAGCAATGGGGGTCTTTAATTCATGGGTGATGGCCATCATAAAAGCCTGCTGTTGCTGCCCGGATTTAAATTGTCGCCTTACTGCACGGTAAATAAAAACGGCTCCTGATAAAATAAGCAATAAAAAAATGCTGCCCTCGCCGATATACTGGGCAGTTTTTCTATTTTTTATATTCATTATTTTGGATAACCGGTTTTCATATTGGGGGTCATCCCGGGTTAATTGGGATTTCCTGAATACAGTCATTTGCTGGTTCTGGTGATTTAATTCAATGAACCAAAATACCAATGCTGCAATAATGTAAGATAGCAGGAACCAATAGACGACAAATATAAATCGTAAACGTTTTGTTTTATAAGAGAATGGCATGGCGTGCAAAGTTAATCTTGAATGAACGGTTCATCAGTGATGATTGACCCGGCTCCGACACGCATTCAGCATTCACTTCGGGGCGGTTACTTTTACTTTTTCGATCCTTAACCCTACGCTCATTATTTCGGGCAGCGGGTTCTCCCTCATTACCTGGGCAACTGCAAATGTATAATTGCCGGCTTTCTTAAACTGGACAGGTTCGCTGGTAATAGATTTACGGATCTCCCAGATATCATTCATTCCGGTACCCTCCCACCCGCGGGCATCCGTTCCGAGTTGAAGTTCAAAGTGTTGATAGCGCATGCTATCCGCAGGTGCCTGTGATCCGATATTAAGCCAGATATTATTATAGCGGTAGGCATCCGTATGCCGCAATACAACGTACAGGTTATATCGTGATGAGGTATCGCTGATAGTAAAAGTGAAAAGCGGCTGCAAATCGTATTGCCACCGGTGGGCAGGTATGGCGGTATTTTGCTCGAAAATCTCAATTTTTGAGCAAGCCGTTAAAAACAGGGTGAGATAGAGAAGTATAACAACAGGCGATTTATAAGGATTGCTGATCACGAAATATTTTTTACAAAAATAAACCAGTTATTCAAAAATAAATTTTATTGGGGCCTCTTAAAAAAACCAGCGATGGATTTGCCGGGGATATAAAATCTGATTTGCATAAAGTACTGCTTAACGGGTGGGATTTACCGGTAGTAAAAAAAATGATTGGGATAATTTTAGAGCACATTTAATACCTGTTCCTTTGCCTTCTCCAATTCATCCTTCATAGTTACCACGCATTTTTGTATATCCGCATCGTATGCCTTACTGCCGGTTGTATTGATCTCCCTGCCAATTTCCTGTATTATGAAAGATAACTTTTTCCCTTTCGCATCATCGTTATTTTCCAGCAACGATTTAAAGTATTCACAGTGTTGTTTCAGGCGGACCTGCTCTTCATGGATGTCGACTTTCTCGATGTAATACACCAGCTCCTGCTCGAGCCGGTTGCCATCATAATTTTCTTTGCCCACATGCTGTTCTAAAAGCTGTACTATTTCTTCCCTTATTCGTTTCATCCTGTTGGGTTCAAGTTTAACGATGGCCTCTTCCTGTGCATTGATATTGTCAATACGTTTGATAAGATCATTTTCCAGACTGCTGCCTTCTTCTTCGCGGTGCCGGTTTAATTCCGAAAGTGCGATAAGCAATACTTTTTTGAATTCCTCAAAATCGTTATCGTTCAACACATCGTTTGTAGGCGTAACTACCTCGGGCAAACGAAGCAGGGCGCTTAAAACGGAGTTGGTATCTATGTTTAATTCAGCGGCCAATGTTTCTATCTGGTGGTAGTAAGCCTTGATGAGGTCGGTATTAATATTAACGGGTTTGGATGTGCCGTTTTGTTTGATAGTGATCACGCAGTCAATGGTGCCGCGCACGAGTTGTTCCTGTAAAATATTCCGGATATCGAATTCGTATGGCCTTAATAATGGTGGCAGGCGCAACTGCATTTCAAACTGTTTTCCATTGAGCGCTTTTACTTCTACAAGGAACGTTTTATCATTTACGGTTTGCTCAGCCCTTCCGAAGCCGGTCATGGATCTTAACATTATTATGTGGTTGATATTTTTGTAATAAGATATTTAATTTTATACAAGTTAGCCGAAAAAATGTCAATCTTTTCTTTTATGCATGTCATTTCCGGAGGGAAACAAGAAATGATACATTTCACCCTTTGTTAAAATGCGCATTTCCCCCGGCTCAAGACCTTCAATGGTACATTTTTCTATTCGAAACCTTACGAGTCTTAACGTAGGAAATCCAACAGCCGCAGTCATTTTTCTTACCTGTCGGTTCTTGCCTTCCGACAGCACCATGCTGATCCACACAGCAGGAATGTTCTGTCTAAAGCGGATAGGCGGTGTTCTTGCCGGAACTACCGGAACAGTTTTAAAAATGGCAGCTTTACATTTTTTTGTGCGGTACAATTTTCCCTCTACAGTTATGTCAACACCTTTCTGCAAATCCTGTAAAGCCGCAGTTGTAATTTCACCATCAACCTGTACCCAGTATTCCCGCGTGTGTTCAAACACGGGGTTCAATAAAGAATGATTTAGTTTTTTATCATTTGTAAGAACTAATAATCCTTCGCTGTCATAATCAAGTCGTCCAACAGGATAAACACCTGGCGGCACATCAAAAAAATCCTTTAATGTTTGCTTTCCTTCACCCGATGTAAATTGTGACAGAACATTATATGGTTTATAAACGATGCAGTAATATTCCAATGAAATTAATTTGATGGTGTAGAAATATAGCGTAAAGGGTAGTTACCAGGGAGAAGCTTTTATTACATTCTTATAATCATAAAGCCCGGCATTTATAGCCGGGCTTTATTATATTAATGGGTTAGTAAGTACCTGGAAAATGAATTTCCATACACAATATTAGAAAGAAATTCTGCTATCTAAAAAAATATTTTTAAAAATTTTATTCACATTTCAATTTAACCTGTGGATAAAGGACGGGTATAATAATGGTTATTATCAATTATAATTTGTTGCCCTGGCCCTGTTCGTTAAAAAAAAATATCCTGAAATATTTTCAGTACCTCCTGGAAGCATTGATTTTACTGGTATTGCAATGAACCCATCGCTATTATTTTTTTTTGTGCTGCAAATACTTCACTGCCCGGATAAAAAATTCTTGCTGTATGCGCCCTGCAATTTTTTACATTTTTTCCGGATAAAAAAAGTGTATAAATATATTTAAACGCAACATGCGTTTTACCTGATTTAGCCAGTATTTGTTTATGTCATAACAAAAACAAAGCACAGTACCTTTGTAAAAAATAGTGTATGCAATTTCCCGCACCAGTTCCAATTGAATGGATCGCAGAACTGATAAACGCTGAACTGACCGGCAATAATAAAATGCATGCAACCGGCATCAACGAGATACATAAAGTAGGTAAGGGAGACCTGGTTTTTGTTGACCATCCAAAATATTATGAAAAGTGCATCAATAGTGCCGCAACATTTATCATCATCAATAAAAAAACAGACTGCCCTGAAGGAAAATCATTATTGATCGTTGATGATCCGTTTGAAGCCTACTGCAGGATCGTAGCTCATTTCAACCCTTTCACATCATCTGCAAAGCCTGTTAGTGATACTGCTGTAATCGGAAAAGACAGCATCATCTATCCCAATACATTTATTGGCCATCATGTACGCATTGGTAAAAATTGCATCATTTTTCCTAACGTAACCATCATGGACAATTGTATCATCGGCGACCATGTTATCATTCAATCCGGTACGGTCATTGGGAGTGATGGATTCTATTATAACTCAAAAAAAAACCGGGAGACCTGGTACAAAAAAATGCCCAGTTGCGGCAGGGTAATTATCGAAGATTTTGTTGAGATAGGAGCCGGCTGCACTATCGACAGAGGGGTGACACATGATACCGTTATCGGACACGGTACCAAGCTGGATAATACCATACACATCGGCCATGATGCCGTGATAGGAAAGAATTGCCTGTTTGCTGCCCATGTAGCCCTGGCGGGTTATGTAAATATAAATGATGGCGTAATTCTGTGGGGCCAGGTGGTGGTTAATAAAACCCTTACCATTGGTGAAAATGCCGTGGTGTTGGGAAAATCAGGCGTCAATAGTGACCTGGCAGCCAATAAGACCTATTTCGGCTCCCCTGCACAGGAAGCAGGCCTGGCAAAAAGAGAACTGGTATGGATAAAAAGGATCCCCGAGATGTGGGATAAAATCAAGAATAATTTTCCGGGGGCACCATCCGTTACTCAACCTTAAAATAGGAGCGTTTGGTGACCTGTAAACAGGAATTTGTCAACAAAAATCGGGTGGGTTTTTTGCTGGTGTAAACGAATTCAAAACCTAGTCTTTAGCGCAGGCTTTGCGAAGGTTGCCAGGGGATGTTTAATTAGGTTAGAATCCTCCACCACTAATGCCGGCTGAGGCGGAAGGCCGGTAGTCATAAGGCAACAGATCTGCTACCTTATCCCATATCCAGTAGCCAGTGATCGTGATATCATTCTGATCAAAATAATAACCGTTTTGTTCAATACCAATGGATTCATTGGGCGCAATGTTAATTACAGAAAGTTCATATTTGCGGGGCGCCTCCTCATTTTGCGCCGAATAGCCGGGGTCCGGTTCTTCATTCCTGTACAGCACGGCTATGTCCGGCTGATTGGGAAATATGTCTACCATTTGGGTGCTGTCGTCCTTATTGTAATTAAGGGCGCGATAAAAATCATGTAGCTTGATGGCGGTATCCCTGTCAATGTTTTTTGCCACATATTGTATTTCAAAACCTTCCTCTTTTAAAGATTTGTTATAGACACTTCGCATGAAATGAAACATGGATCCTTTATAAGCTTTTAAACGATTTACTTCCCAGTTGGTTTTTTGCAAACTGTCCGCGGCTTGTATTTCTTCAAACAATGGATAGCCCGTGTAGATACCAGCCTCCGTGCCGTACTCATGAACAAAAGAATCCAATGTGTATTTCAACTTATAACCCAATGCCATGTTTTCCATTTCAATGGGCGCGGTGGCCATTACCTTTAAGCGATTCCTTTTTTTATAAAAATAAAATTTCAATACGTCCTTGTTGGTAATCGTGCAACTTTTACTGTTATCGGTTTTTCCGAGAAAATTATCCATGAAAAATGCGCCATATTTATCCCAGCCGTCTTTTACTTCATTGCTGGCTTTCACTACAACATCTTCCATTGCCTTTTCCTGTTGCTTTAATTCAATCACAATATTATTATCAGCTTCATCAGATGTGGTGATACGCCTGTTGGCAGTTTGATAACCGGTGTAAGTGATGATAAGGTCGTACCCCCCGGAAGGCAACCGTAGGGTGAAGTTTCCGCTTTCGCCGGAGGCTGTACCGGAAGTTGTGTTCTGAGCAAAAACAGATGCTCCCTGCATGGGATTTTTGGTAACGGCATCAATTACCTTCCCTGAAATAATAAAGTTGCCGGATTGGGCAAATGAAGCTAAGGACAATAAAAGGATGATAAAAAGAGAAACGGTTGTTTTCATAATTATTTTTTAAAGCTGGATATGGTTCAATCGTTAAATTACTGCACGTCATTATTTTCTAACCGTTGCCAATTTCCTATAAACCAGGCAGGTTAGCAATTGATGCGAATATAGATTAATGGTTGTTAAGCTTTTGTTGCATTAGCGCACAGGTATCGGTGATCGTTTCCCCGAGGGGCCGGTACTGGAAACCGGGTAAGCATTTTAACAGCTTGCTATTTTCAAAATAAACGCTTGCCATTGCATTAGCTGCTGTTTCTTTGGTCACCAACGGGCTCTTGCCCGTAAACAGGCTTTTGACCGCTTCAAACCGCCATACCAGGCTTGCGATAAAAGGCGTTACTTTTTTATAAGGCCTTCTTTTACCAAAAGCATGGGCGATCAGGTTGATTACCTCCTGGTAACTCCTGTTTTCGGCGCTGATAATAAAACGTTCATTGCTTATGGGCTTTCCATCAGGGCGATCATTGCTTTTGCCACATCCCTGGCATCCACGAATCCGCTTATGCCCTCAGAATATTGCGGAAACTCTTCATAGACACTTTTGAAAATCTGCACTTCCTGCATTCCAATTTCCTTGGCCCAAAATGATAACGGGGTTCACCATTACCGCTTCGAGCCCTTCTCCAATACCCCGCCAGACTTCCAGTTCACTTAAATATTTACTCTGGCCATAATTACTCTTACTGGTGTTTTCAGTCCAGTTCATGGTTTCATTTACCCGTTCATCTTCCCTCGTCCTTCCAAGCGCTGCTACTGAACTAACATGCACCAGTTTCTTTACACCCTTGCTAAGCGCCGCATTCACCACATTGGTAGTGCCTTCAATATTTACCTTAAACATTTCCTGCTTGCGTGAAGGGTTAAATGTTACAATAGCAGCACAATGATACACCTGCTTCACACCCTGCATGGCTTCTTCCAAACCAATAACATCGAGGATATTACATTGAAATTGCTGAAGCTGGCCTGACTGGAAATCAGGCAGCAATGTTTTATTGTAGATGGCCCTGACCTCGCTTCCCCGCGAAAGAAGTTGTTTAATTAATTCGCTTCCCAATAAACCGGCGCCACCTGTAACTAAGATCATATCAAAATTTTGTATACCAGCGCAAAAATAACGGATGCTGCCTATATGGTGCCCAAAATGGATTTATTATTGCTTTTAATCATAACCAGGATTGGTGCACAATAACACATCTTACCAATCGGCCTGGAGCAAAATATTGACAACGATAAAAAGAACGGTTATAATAAATTCTGTCATTAAAATAACAATACCGTAACCTATTTTATACAGGAAAGAAACGGCGCCCATGAGTGATTTAATGTAGCCATTTAAGAGCCCGGTTAGATTATACGTGGCCCGACTTAAAGACTGCTATTAGTATTCAGGATGTGTAATTGTAAAATCCCTTTCCCGTTTTCCGTCCAAGCTCCCCGCTTGCTACTTTGCTTTCCTGGATAGTGGAAGGAGCGAATCTGGCCTGACGCCCCAGGGATTCATATATGCTTTGGGATACGGCAAGGTTAACATCCAGGCCAATGAGGTCCATTAATTTAAAGGGCCCCATCTTGAAGCCACTGGCTTCCATCAGCATATCGGCTTCTTCCATAGTGGCTAAACCAGCTTCCACAAGGTTCATTGCTTCAAGGTAATAATGGCGCGCTATCCTGTTAACAATAAAGCCAGGCGAATCATTGCAGACGACCGGTATCTTTCCCAATAATTTACACAGCTCAACAATGGTGTGGGTGGTACCGTCACTGGTTTGTTTCCCTTTTACCACCTCGATCAGTTTCATTACCATGGCCGGGTTAAAAAAATGCATACCTACAACCCGTTCCGGGTGATCAATAGCAGCCTGGATAGCCGAAACAGAAAGGGACGAAGTATTGGTGGCGAATATAGCGGATGGGGAATTCAAAAATGCCAGTTGCTTGAACAGGTCGGTTTTAGCCGTTTTATTTTCAATGATCGCTTCTATAACAAGATCAGCAACGCAAGTAGAGATATCGCTGGTAAAATGAATCCTGTTTAAAATATGCGTGCCATCGACCGCAGTTATTTTTTGTTTACCGGTTAATTGCCGGATGGAATTTTGGGTTGCAATAATAGCTTTTTCAATGACCCGTTTATCCAAATCGAATAACATGGTAGGAAAGCCGTTTTGCGCGGCCACCAGTGCGATACCAGCGCCCATTGTACCCCCACCCGCTACACAAATGCTATTGACCATATTCAAAAATAAGACAAAGTTGGATGATGCCTTTAGGCTTGCTTTTTTTTCAGTAATGGATTAAATAAATCCTTAAAGATTATTGCGCACAACGCAGAATTTAAGGAATGCAGTGAGATCCAGGAGGATTGCCCTCAATTATTAGCTGCCTGCTTTGCGGCTTCTTCTTTCATTTTATCATTCGCTGTTATTGCGAACTCAACCCGCCTGTTTTCCGCCCTGTTCGTATCTGAAATATTATCCGTCTTAGGCTGGCTTTCCCCATACCATTTGATGGTTAACCTGGAGGCATTAATACCAGCAAATTTTAAATAATTTCCTACTGCGTTTGCCCTGTTTTGAGACAATGTTTCATTGTAGGCGTCGGCTCCCACATCATCAGTATGCCCTTCGATCAAAATATTTGTTTCAGGATATTGATTAAAAACTTTTATCAATTTATCCAGGGCCAGTTTGGAATTTGGATTGATGTTATATAAGGCGGTTGCAAAATAAACACCTGCCTTTGATCCATCAGGGTTTTTTTCATTAAAGGTTACATTGATTCCTTCTCCCACACGGGTAACTTCTGCGCCGGGTATTTCTTGTTTAATGGCTTCCGCCTGCTTGTCCATTTTGTTCCCGATCAGGCCGCCTGCTACCCCGCCCACCACGGCGCCAATGATAGCGCCTAAAGCAGTATTGCCTTTTTTGCCTACATTGTTACCAACAACACCGCCAATAACAGCTCCGCTGCCTGAACCAATAACGGCGCCTTTTTGCGACTTGTTCATTTTTTTTGTCGAGTCGCAACCCGAAAAAATAATCATTGCACCGGCAACGACTAAAATCACTTTTCCAAAGAGATGTTTCATAGAGGATTTAATTTAAATTATTTTCTAACGAAATTATAAACAATGTTTCCGGGCTTGCCCTCAAAGGTGATCGCTGATTTAAATTGCATGGAATTATCACCCATGGTTACACTCAGTCTGTACCCGTTATTATCGTCCATCGGGCTATTTTTCTCGTCAAGCCTTTTGAATTGAAATTCCTTCGGGGAATCTTTTGGCTCATAGACCGACCACCTTATATTTCTCTGCAGCGTTGAACAGCCCGGGGTACCTCCTACTAACGTATAGGAACCCGAACTATTGTTAGCAACAAAGTTCCAGGTGCTGCCGACAAAACAATTAAGGTCAGATTCATTGAATACTTTGGCGGCAAACTTGGCCGTTATCCCTTCGGTATTTACCGTTTGAAGCGTCCAGCTCCCAGCGATACCTTTCTTAATTGATCTCCCTTCTTTAGATACGGAACATGCGGTGAACAACCCGGTCATAAAGATTATGCCCACACAAAAAGTAAATAGTCTCATTATAAATTTTTTAGTTACTGAAGCCGTTCTATTACAAGGCTGATTTCAATTATAATGCCAAGGCGCCTGTAAGCTGTTGCAAGGGAAGTGATGAAGGCCCCTGAAAACAAGTTAAAAATAATTGGGTTGGATCTGGGGAAATAGTTCTACGCGGGAAAGGTGTTTATTAAACTTTGGCGATAGGTTAAATTCCAGGAAATCCAGTACTTGTGAAGCTTATGGAAGTAAAAACCATCGGCTAAGAAAGGTGTGCCAATAAGCTACTTGATATTTTACACAGCTGAAGTAAACTGGTTTAAAAAACGAACATCGTTTTCACTAAACAACCTCAGATCCTTTATCTGGTATTTCAACATAGTAATTCTTTCTATCCCCATACCAAATGCAAATCCGGTGTACTTGTTGCTATCTATCCCGCAATTGTCCAGCAAATTTGGATGAACCATGCCACAACCTAAAATCTCCACCCAGCCAGTTTGCTTGCATACATTGCAGCCGCTGCCACCGCAAATCAGGCAGCTGATATCCATTTCAGCACTGGGTTCCGTAAAAGGAAAGTAGCTTGGCCGGAAACGAACTTTAAAATCTTTTCCAAACATTTCCTGCACAAAAAAATACAGAGTTTGTTTCAGATCAGCGAAGGAAACATTTTCCGCAATGTATAAACCTTCTACCTGGTGAAAAAAGCAGTGGGCCCTTGCGCTGATCGTTTCGTTGCGATATACCCTGCCGGGGCAGATTATACGGATAGGCAATATTCCTTTTTCCATTTCACGAACCTGTACACTGGAGGTATGTGTTCGCAGGATCCAGTCAGGATGCTGGCTGATATAAAATGTATCCTGCATGTCACGCGCCGTATGATTTTCAGGCATATTCAATGCGGTAAAATTATGCCAGTCGTCTTCTATTTCCGGCCCTTCGGCAACCGCAAAGCCAAGCCGTTGAAAGATGGATACGATCTTGTTGCGTACCAAACTGATCGGGTGCCGCGAACCGTAAGGCAAAGCGTCGCCGGGTAGTGAAAGATCGGGTGTGGCCTTACCCCCAGCGGCCTGCTCCTTATGGGTAGTTGCTTTCAGTTCTTCATATCTTGCTTCAGCAAATAATTTAAAATCATTCAGTAATTGACCGAATTCCCTTTTCTTATCAATGTCGACATACTTCATTTCCCCCATCACTTCCTTTACCAACCCTTTCGTACCAAGGTATTTTATTCGAAAGGCTTCTGCCTCATCAGCTTTAACAGCAACAAAATTGCTTATTTCAGTTTTGAAAGTTTCTATTTTTTCTAACAACTGTTCCATACCGCAAAAATACGGAAATGTAACACAAGGTTGAAGGGATAAGGTTTTGGAGGTAAGGTCCAGGGATAAAACATGGACACAATTTTGGCCTGAATTTTAAATGTTTTATAGAGTAGCGTTCAACAATATCCCCCAAATGCCCGGTAGCCCTATTCTCAACCTTTAACTCTACAGCTACCTGGCTTGCACCCTATCCCTCAAGTATAAACTATCTTTCCTAAGTTTGCGCTTAAATCTTAAACCGATGTACGACCTGCATGATTTTTTATTGCCCATTGATATTCATACATTGAATGAAGATGGGGGTTATAACGACGGGCAGCTGGCCAGGCATATTTTGGGGTATGGCCACGATATACCCGATATAGAAGTAGCAGACATTGTAATACTCGGCATTGGTGAAACAAGAGGTGGTGGCATTTTTAATAATGGGTTCCTTGCTGCTGATACCATCCGCAAACAATTGTATCAATTGCATTACTGGCATACGGATGTTAAGGTCGCTGACTTTGGCAATATTAAAACCGGCGCCTCCCTGAACGATAGCTATGCCGCCATTAAAACCGTGGTGACTGAAATTTTAAGGATGAACAAAACGGTGGTGCTCATTGGGGGCACACATGACATTACACTGGCGCAGTATTTTGCCTATAAAGAATTAGGACGGTCCATAGAAGCCACCTGCATCGATTCCACTATTGACCTCCGGGGAGAAAGCTCAATCAGGAGTGAAAATTTTTTACTGGAGATGCTGACCAGCGAACCCAATATGGTGAAGCATTATAATCACATTGGCTTTCAGAGCTACTATGTACATCCGCGCATGCTGGAAACAATGGATAAGCTGCGGTTCGACTGCTATCGGGTAGGGATGGCAAAAGAAAATATGGAAGAGATGGAACCCGCTTTGCGAAACACCGGGTTATTAAGTTTTGATATCAGCGCCATCAAATACAGCGACGCTCCGGTAAATGAAAACAGTCCCAATGGTTTTACCGGCGAAGAAGCGTGTATGCTTGCACGTTATGCAGGAATGAGCAACCAATTGAGCAGTTTTGGTATCTATGGTTACCAGGTTGAGGCCGACGTAAATGAATTGACCGCAAGGCAGATTGCACAAATGCTATGGTATTTTATTGATGGTAAAAGCCGCAGCAAACAGGAAGCCCCGCTTGAAGACAGGTCTTTGTTCAATGAATACCATACGGCCTTTGCAGAGGTGGATACGATTTTTTTACAGAGCAGGAGAACAAACCGCTGGTGGATGCAATTACCCAACAAAAAAATAGTCTCCTGCAGCCATCTTGATTACCTCAATGCAAGTCGTAATGAAATACCTGAACGGTGGCTGAGGGAACAGGAGCGAAATTAATTGGAATTGAACTTTTCGGAATTTTTGAAATGGGTTTACCATGTTCGTTAGGCCAGGAGCATGCCGCACAACTTTATAAAATCATTGCATGAAATTATTCGGTAAAAAAACAAATCAATACCCGGGTGGTACGCTTTATGGCTGGTACGCTTTAATCGGTTTACTATTATCATCCTGCTCCGTTACCAAACAGATTTCAAGGCAGGCCGCGAACATTTTATTACAGGATTCGGTTATCAGCACAGGCCATATCGGCATCAGCATTTACGAGCCCGCTACCGGCCAGTATTTGTACAACTACAATGCTACAAAAAATTTTGTACCTGCATCTAACACCAAATTATTTTCACTTTATGCAGGTTTGAAATATTTAGGAGATAGTTTGGTGGGCCTGCGTTACCATGGATCAGGGGATTCAATTACTATCTATCCGAGTGCTGACCCTACATTTTTACATCCCGGATTTTTAAGGCATCCTGTATTTGATTTTTTGGCCGGCAAAAAATATTTCACTTACAGCACCCAATCTTTTACTGCAGCACTCGGACAAGGGTGGGGCTGGGATGATTACCAGGAAGACTACATGGTACAACGAAGCGAATTTCCAATGTATGGCAATTTGATCAGGATCTATGGTTCCGGATCAGCCTACTACTCTATCCCTGCCAATCTTTATTTAGACATTGATACAAGCATTGAAAAATATAATGACACCATTGGTTTTTCCGCGGGCCGCCCATGGGATGAAAATAAGATTTCATTAAAGCCCAATTACTTAAAGATTAAAAAAAACGACACCATAAGATTACCCCTTTTTGCCGGGCTGTACGATATGCCGCGCTTCCTGATGGATACCCTCCATAACAAAATGAATTTTGAACAAAGTAAATTTAAAAACACTGACCCCCGGTTAGCGGTCATTCACTCCCAGCCCACAGATTCGCTTTTGAAACCAATGATGCAAAACAGCGATAATTTTTTCGCGGAGCAAACATTACTCATGGCAAGCAATGAACTGCTGGGTTTAATGAGTGATCAAAAAATGATTGACACGCTGTTGAATACCGATCTCAGGGATATCCCTCAAAAACCCCAATGGGCAGACGGCAGCGGCCTTAGCCGTTATAATTTATTTACACCACAGTCATTTGTATACATCCTCAATAAGATGAAAAATGAATTTGGTTTAGACCGGTTAAAGAATATTTTACCCACTGGAGGGCAGGGAACGTTAGGATCATACTATAAAAAACATGCGGGATATATATTTGCTAAAACGGGCACCTTAAATAATCATTGCGCCCTGAGTGGTTTTATTATTACCAAAAAAAATAAGCTGTTCATATTTTCCCTGCTTGCGGGTAATTACCCGGCCGGTGCAACACCCGTACGCAGGGCCTTTGAAAAATTTTTGATCGGCCTTAGGGAAAGGTATTGAGGTTACCTGCCAAACATCCGGTCTAGCTCGTTTTTCTTAAATGCCGTGTAGGTAGGTTTTCCATTAGGGGTAATATTAGGCAGGGTGCAAATAAAAAGGTCTTCCGCAAGCGACCGCATTTCTTTTTGTGTAAGCGGCTTGCCCGCTTTGATCGCCTGTTGCCATGCAAGGGAGCGAAATAATTTTTCTCTTTTATTATACTTCAGGTCATTGCTAAAATGTTTGTATTGTTCCAGCATTTTTTCTATGGCGGTTTTTTCGTTACGCTGGTCTACATCCGCCGGCGTGCCTTGTATCACAAAGGTATTGTTGCCAAAAGGCTCTAAATGATACCCGAGGAAGTGGAGGTCGGGAAGCAGTTCTTTTAACAGTTCAACATCGGGTGCTGCCAACTCCAGCGTTTGCGGAAACAGGCTTCGTTGAATTGAGATTGGTTTGCCGTCCACTGCTTTAATAAAACGTTCATACAATATTCGTTCATGGGCATTCTGCTGATGGATAACGATAAATCCCGCATCATTTTGTACGATAATGTAAGTAAAATGCATCTGTTGCAAGACTGTATCTTCCTGTATCTGCTGGCGCTTTTCAGGATACAGCGCTATTGGCTCATTGCCTGGTGCTACTGTCCCGGGAACGGCTTGCTGCTCCTGGCCCAATGGATGGTTTTTCGGGGGAAGGGGTTCATAAAAATCCCGCCAGTGCGTTAGCGAACTTTTATTTTCAATAAAATGCGCCTGGTTCTTTTGGGTAAATGTATTGTAGAGCGAGGAAGAAGCAACAGAAGATTTTCTTTCCTCTGTAAACGGTTTACTGACCGCATCCAGGCTCTGTATGGATGAATCCAGCTCAAAATCTAGCGTAGGAGAGATACTGAATTGCGCAAGCGAATGCTTAACGGCACTTTGCACAAAAGCATAAACGATTTTCTCGTCTTCAAATTTTATTTCCTGCTTCGTCGGATGAACATTTATATCCAGTTGCGAAGGGTCCAGGTCGATAAACAAGGTGTACATCGGGAAACTGTCTTTCGCGATCATGGTGTCAAAAGCACCCATTACCGCATGATTGAGGTAAGGGCTTTTAATAAAACGGTTGTTTACAAAAAAATACTGGTCGCCCCTTGTTTTCTTGGCGGTTTCAGGTTTTCCAACAAATCCATAGATATTCATATAATCCGTTTTCTCCTGAACACTCACCAGTTTTGCGGTGTAGTTATTACCCAGTATCTGTACAATACGCTGTTTCAATGTACCTTTTTCCAAATGAAAAACCTGCTGGCCGTTACTGGTGAGTGAAAAGAAAATACCAGGAAAAGACATCGATACGCGGATGAACTCGTCAATTATATGTCGCAGTTCGGATGAATTGCTTTTTAAAAAATTCCTGCGGGCGGGAACGTTGAAAAACAAATTTTTCATCGCGATACTGGTTCCTTTCTCCATCGCGATGGGTTCCTGTTTTTTTACCAGGCTGTTTTCAATTTCAATATAAGTACCTGTAGGGTCGGCATCTTTTTTTGAACGCAATTCGACCTGCGCCACGGCGCCGATACTCGCCAGCGCTTCGCCCCTGAAGCCCATGGTTTTAATATGAAACAAGTCTTCGATATTCTTTATTTTGGAAGTCGCATGTCTTTCAAAACTCATGCGGGCATCGGTTTCACTCATGCCTTTTCCATTGTCGATGACCTGTATCAAGGCTTTACCGGCATCGTTCACCACCAACTTTATTTCAGTGGCGTCAGCATCTACTGCATTTTCGAGCAGTTCCTTTACGGCGCTGGCAGGCCGCTGGATCACTTCACCGGCGGCGATCTGGTTGGCAATATTATCGGGTAATAATTGAATGATATCAGGCAAAATGACTCCTTGATTTTTGGTAAAATTACGTAGATAATAATTGGATCAATCCCAAAAAAGCAAAAGGAGCACTTACAAACTGCAAATGCCGGGAAGGAAACAGGATAGCGGTAAGCATGGCCCATTCTTTCATCATTCATCCAGGCATTGATCAATGATGCAGCTGGCATTCTCCTACATTGGAATACCCCGAAATCTTCTTATTTTGTGCGTCTATCTTTTTAAATTATGAGGAAAGTTTATTTATCAGGCTGTTGTGTAATTATTTTATTTCAAGCCAACTTATTTGCACAAACCACGCCCATGTTTACTAATACCAAAGCAAGTGCCTGGGTGGATAGTGTTTTTAAAACCCTCAGCCAGGAGGAACAGATCGCACAACTAATGGTGGTAAGGCTTTCATCCTATGATTCGAAAAACAGGCGCGCCATTTTTTATGATGATGCAGTCGACAGCCTCGTAAGGCGGTATAATATTGGAGGGGTCTGTCTTTTCCAGGGCAGTCCCGTAAAACAGGCAACGATTATCAACCACCTGCAGGCCATTTCCAAAACGCCGGTTTTAATGTGCATTGATGCCGAATGGGGCGTTGGCATGCGAATGATTGACAGCGTACTGCCACTGCCGCATCAAATGATGCTGGGGGCCGTATCCGATGCACGCATCGCCTATCAATACGGGAACCTGGTTGCCGAACAATGCAAGCGTGTGGGCATACAGGTGAATTATGCCCCGGTATTGGACATCAACAATAACCCGGACAACCCTGTCATCAATGACCGCAGCTTTGGAGAAGACAAATTTAAAGTAGCATTATTTGGAATTCAATATATGAAGGGTATGCAGGATTTGGGCGTAATGGCCTGCGCCAAACATTTTCCGGGCCATGGTGATGTTTCGGTCGATTCACACTATGACCTTCCTGTTATTAATAAATCGTTGTCACAACTGGATTCGATGGAACTATACCCGTTCCGGGAAATTTTTGAAGCTGGTATCGGCAGTGTTATGATCGCTCATTTATTTATACCGGCCATTGACAGTGCAGCCAACCGCGCTACTTCCATTTCAAAAAATAATATTACCGGGCTGATGCGAAACCAGATGGGCTACAAGGGCCTTAGTTTTACGGATGCGCTGGAAATGCAGGGCGTAAGAAAATATTTCCCGGATGGGGAAGCATCGGTTCAATCCCTGATAGCAGGTAATGATATGCTGTGTTTACCGGGGGATGTACCGCTGGCTATCGAAAAAATAAAAACGGCCATCAGGGATAAAAAATTGAGCTGGGAAGAAATTGAGCAACATTGCAAAAAAGTACTGATGGCAAAATATCAATATGGCCTTCCGCAATTAACGCCGGTCAACACAGAAAATCTCACAGCTGACCTCAACAGCAAGGTAAGCCCTATGCGAAAATTGATTGCTGAAAATGCGTTGACGGTTTTAAGCAAAAAAGATGATAGTTTATTTGCTTTATCACCGGAAAAAAATAACAAGAAAGGAGACGTGATTTACCTCGGGATCGGTCTTAGCGGCGATAATGGTTTGGCAAAACGTTTAAGGACTGATTATTCTGCTGATGTTATTTATTTCAATTATTTGCAGGACGCCCGCAGGATATTGTCCACCATTGAAATTATAAAGCGGTACAAAAAAGTAATCATCGGCATCCATAAATATAACCGTACACCGGCAAATAATTTTGGCATCAGCAAATATGCAATTGATCTCGTAAATCAAATACAGCAACAAGCCAATGCCGTCACATTTGTGTTTGGCAATCCTTACGCGATCAGAAATTTTTGTGGTGCAAAAAACCTGGTGGCCTGTTATGAAGATGATGATATCATACAAAATACTGCTGCCGATCTGCTGCAGGGAAAATCAGCGGCAAAGGAAAATTGCCTGTAACGGTTTGCAACGCCTATCCTTTTGGAAGCGGTATCGTGGCGTCCTCCTCCTTATTGCCCCATGCCAACCCAGCGAGCCTGGGGATGGATGTTGCACAACTCAACAGCATTGATTCCATCGCTAATAATGCCATCAGCAAGGGTGCCGCACCAGGTTGCGTAGTATTGGCGGTAAAAGATGGAAAGATAGCTTATTATAAAGCCTTTGGCCAATACAGCACTGAAAATCCAACGCCCGTAACCACGGACTCAGTGTATGATATGGCTTCTGTTACGAAGATCTGCGCCACTACCATTTCTATCATGAAGTTGTATGAGCAGGGTAAAATTAGTCTTAAAAAAACATTGGGTGATTACCTGCCATGGGTAAAGGGCTCTAATAAGGAAAACCTCTCCATTGAAAATATTTTATTGCACCAGGCGGGCCTGGTCGCATTCATTCCTTTTTACAAAGAAACACTTGACTCAACCGGTGCACCCCTTCCCGATCTTTACTCAAACAGCCGAAGCGATTTTTTTCAAACGAGGGTCGCCAGTAAGTTATTCCTGCGGAATGACTACAGGGATACGATGTACCAGCGTATTTTACAGAGCCCGCTTGGCGCACAGGATAAATACGTTTATAGTGACAATGATTTTATTTTTTTGGGTAAGGTCGTAGAAACTATAAGCGGGGATCCCCTCGATAAATATGTAGATAAGGAATTTTACCAGCCTTTGGGGTTAACCACCGCCGGCTTTAATCCCCGGGAGAATATGCTGCTTAGCCAGGTTGCACCCACGGAGCTGGAAAAGCAATTCCGGAAGCAATTGATACGGGGAGATGTTCATGATCCGGGAGCGGCCATGTTTGGAGGCGTAGCGGGTCATGCAGGCCTTTTCAGCAACGCCCACGATATTGCAGTAGTAATGCAGATGTTAATGAATGGGGGTGAATTCAATGGCAGGCGTTACCTGCAAAAGGAAACCGTCGATTTGTTTACGGGCTACCATAGTACAATCAGCCGCCGGGGATTTGGCTTTGATAAACCTGAGAAGGACAATGCTTCCCGCCCGGAGCCTTATCCAACCCTTTCGGCATCGCCTTTAACCTTTGGCCAGACCGGTTTTACGGGCACCTGTACCTGGGCAGACCCCGGGAAAAAACTGGTGTATGTGTTTTTGAGCAACCGGGTAAGCCCTGTAGGCGATAACCCGCTCTTGGGAAGATTGAATGTACGGCCGGCCATTCATGAAACCATTTATAAAGCAATCGCTTTAGCCACAGGCGGCAAATGAGCGATACCTGTACCCGGCATTATTTATCAAACAACTTAACAACAGCCCTGTATGAGCTGCCGGTAAGATAGGACCGGGGATGAAATCAGGATCACTATAAAAGGCTCTTTTTACCATCCCTTGTAATTAAAAACCAAGATGCCGTCCCACAAAAATTTCCAAGGCAATTGTTCAAATATTATAAAGGGTGATTACCGGCCATTATTTTCTGAATAAAAGAAGTTTTTAACTGCTGACAATAAAGAATGATTATGAACAATAAAAAAGTGGCAATCGTGACTGGCGGCGGATCCGGCCTGGGACTGGGCATCGCAGAAAAATTTACGCTGAACGGCATTCAAACAATTATCGTTGGCAGGAATGAGGACAAATTAAGGACCGCAAAAAATCAACTCGGTGAAAATGCCTTCGCGGTCACCTGTGATCTGAACGACCTTGCATCGATCCCTGCTTTAGTTGAAAAAATTATCCTCGAATTTGGCCAGGTCGATCTACTGGTAAATCATGCCGGTATCAACATGAAAAAAGATTTTACAATGGTTACCGATGAAGAGTTTCAATCGGTTATCACTACCAACCTCTGTTCCGTTTTTGCACTAAGCCGTGAAGTGGTAAAGCATATGCTCGTTAAAGGCGCAGGCAATATTATAAATATTAGTTCAATGGCAGCCCAATATGGTTTGCCCTACGTAATTGCTTACAGCGCAAGCAAAACAGCCATTGATGGAATCACAAGGGCGATGGCAGTAGAACTTTCACCCAAAGGCATCCGGGTGAACGCCATTGCGCCCGGCTTTATCTATGCAGCTATGACGGAAACCGCCCTCAACAATGATCCGGAACGAAAAGCAAAAGTTTTTGCAAGAACGCCGATGGGCCATATGGGGCAACCCGCAGACATTGGTGATGCCGCTTTATTTTTAGCCAGCGATGCGGCAAAATATATTACGGGAATTGTAATGCCGGTAGACGGTGGTAATAGTATCGGTTTTTAATGAGTAGCCCGCATTTCCGTATTTTTATATAAACACATGCTTGTAGTTATTCAATACATAACAACAACTTTACTAAAGTTATTTGAACTTACATAAACTTGTAAGCCTTTAACAGAAATGATAAGTACTGTGTAATGAAAAAAATAATGATTACAGCTATTGTATCGTCAGGCTTCTCTCCGCTGCATAGTATTGCTTAGAAAATAGCGGCAATCACCATAAAACCGCCAACTGCGGCTAATGAACTGGATATGCCGGTAAGCATCAATCTCGATAGCGTTACAAAACTTCCGGAAAACGCTTTCTCGCTTTCAGAAATTTCGGAGGATAACGTTGAACCTGTACTCTTCCAGGTGACCAAAGGCAAACATCGAACACTGCATTGGATCGTCTCGCATAAAAGAACACCTGTAGTAAGAGTTTACCAACTTACACGATCTCCTCAAAAGGCGGTTGATGATATAAAAGCTATTGCTGCTGCAGGAACGCTTACAATACGGGCGGGCGAAAAGAAACTGCTGAGTTACCGTTTTGGCATGAGGTACCCTCCGGGGGGGTATTGATTCGGTTTATCAACGCAGCGGGTTTATTCATCCTCTCCGGACACTGCATGGACAGGAGCTGACAAGGATCCAGCCACCCGACCATTGGCAATGATTCTGGTGGTGCGGTATTGTTATCGCATCCGGGCAATTTCAATCACCCGGAGCCTCTGCGCATCTGGGACGAAAATGCCAATGGGGGCCGTGGGAATATGTTCACAAATTTTGCACCCACAAATGATAAGGACTGGTTATTGGAACCGGGAAAATCATATACACTTAAATACAGGCTGGTGGTTTTCAATGGAAAATTTGATAAGATGAAAGCAGAAAGTGCCTGGCAAAATTTTGCTGTGCAGCCAGCCATAAAAACCGGGAAATAGGGTGAGTAGCAACTTTGAATAGTGCGCTGCATCAAAGACTTTGAATTTAAAAAATATAAAAAGGCCAATATGAAAAAGCAACATATTCTTGCTGCGGGCTCATTAAAAACCAGGGGGCCCATTGTTACCCGCAGGGAGTTTTTGGGCAACACGCTTAAAACGGCTGTGGGGAGCACTATCGCCCTTGGGTTTCCGACAATCGTGCCGGCTGAGTATATTTGGCAGGTATTCACCCAGCAATCTTATTAATGTAGCCTCTATTGGTTGTGGCCGTATATCAACGATCCACGACATGAGCAGAATTGCCCGCTATGCCGGGGCAAGGATCATTGCTGTTTGCGACCTGGATAAAAACCGGGCAGATGCAGGGGTGGCGGCTGTAAAAAATAATTATGTAAAAGCTGCCAGATTCAATGGCGGCTTAACCGCAGACTGGGGTATCAAAGTTTATTATGATTACAAAGAATTGCTCGCCAACAAAAATATAGATGCTGTACATATCAGCCTGCCAGATCATCACCACGCCATTGTAGGGTGCATGCAGTAAACGCAGGCAAAGATGTTTACCTTCAAAAGCCTGCTTCCCTCCCGATCGAGGAAGGCAGGATCCTGAGTGATGCTGTAAAAAAAAGTGGAAAGATCCTGCAAATGGGAAGCCAGCAGCGCTCTGGCGATCCATGGCCACAATTTAAAAAGGCCTGTGAACTGGTGCGCAACGGCCGTGTCGGCCAGCTGAAAACTGTTGAAGCGGGCCTGCCCGGCGACCCTGGCAGAGGCCGGCCTGAGAAGATGCCGGTAACCGCAAGCCTCGATTACGATGCCTGGCTTGGAGCCACCCCGGAGGCATATTACACTGAAAACAGGTGCATTCCAGGAACATTTCCTCCCAGGGGATCCAGGGCAGGCCGGGCTGGTTGCGTTGTGAGCAATTTGGTGCAGGAATGATCACGGGGTGGGGCGCCCACCACATCGATACGGCACACTGGGGTATGGGAACAGAATTTTCAGGTCCTGTGGAAATATGGGGTAAAGCGGCATTCCCATCAGACGACCCCGGCTATAAAGGCCTTTGGGATGTGCATGGTATATTCCGTACCGAAGCGCTGTATGCTAATGGTGTTCACATGATCGTGTCCAACGAACTGCCAAATGGCGTAAAATTCATCGGCTCCGAGGGATGGATTTGGGTGACGCGGGGGAATTATAAAATTAAGGAAACTGATCCCGGAGCAGATAAGGAGGGCATTAAACCAATCGACGCCAGTAACCCAAAGGTCCTCCAATCCGTAATTGGCCCGAATGAGATACACTTATAAAGTTTGGGCCAGCACTCAAACTGGCTGGATTGTGTAAAGTCACGAAAGGAGCCATCCTCACCTATTGAATTGGGGCACAGGTCTTGCAGCACATGATTGCTGCACCAGATCGCCATGAAAGTTAACCGAAAGATATATTGGGATCCTGAAATGGAATGTTTACAAATAATGACCAGGAAGCAATCGCCCTGCTGTCGCGCCCGAGTCGTAAAAAGTACGACTTTTAGAATATGAAAAACAGCTTTTCGACCATCAATCAATATCTTTTTATTCCAGTTCTTTTGATACTGTTTTCCTGCAATCCCGTATCCCAGGAACAGGGAGAAAATAAGGCAATGGTAAAACTTATCACCCTCGATCCCGGGCATTTTCATGCTGCCCTGGTACAAAAATCAATGTATGCCGGCGTGGACTCTACCGTGCATGTATATGCGCCGGAAGGGAACGACCTTCAGTTACATCTTGGCCGCATCGAGGCCTTTAATAAAAGAACGGATAGCCCCACACGCTGGAAAGAAGCCGTGTATTCCGGCAATGATTATCTTGAAAAAATGCTGGCTGAAAGAAAAGGCAACGTGGTGGTCATCGCCGGTAACAACGAAAAGAAAACAACTTATATCGGAGCATCACTGCAAGCAGGCTTTAATGTACTGTCGGATAAGCCAATGGCCATTACCCCGGCCGGTTTTGATCTTTTGAAAAAAGCTTTTGACACCGCCAAACAAAAGGACCTCTTGCTGTATGATATCATGACAGAACGTTTTGAGATAACAACCATACTGCAACGCGAATTGTCGATGATACCAGGCATATTTGGTGTATTGGAAAAGGGTACCGCCGCTCATCCCGCAGTGATAAAAGAAAGTGGCCATTGTTTTTACAAATATATTTCGGGCAATGTGCTTACAAGGCCGGCCTGGTTTATGGATGAATCACAGCAGGGCGAAGGTATCGTAGATGTTACCACTCATTTGGTCGACCTGGTGCAATGGGAATGTTTCCCGGGCGAAAGCCTGGATTACACAAAAGATGTTGGGATCATTAGTGCCAAGCGATGGCCGGTGAACATGACCCTGTCTCAGTTTAAAACAATCACCAAACTGGATAACTTTCCTTCCTTCCTCCATAAGAATTTATTGAATGATACCTTGCTGAAGGTTTATTCGAATAGCGAGATCAATTACCAGGTTCGCGGTGTGCATGCCAGGGTTTCCGTCATCTGGGAATACCAGGCTCCCGGGGGAAGCGATACGCATTACTCCATGATGCGTGGAACAAAAGCTAACCTTGTTGTTAGCCAGGGCGCAGCCAACCAGTATAAAACCGTTTTAACCATCGAACCCGTTGTAGCTGATCCGGGTTATGAAAAGGAACTACCCGCACAACTAAAAAATATAATTGCGAAATACCCGGGGGTAGCATTAAAGAAAACAAGCAAAGGTTGGGAAGTTGTTATACCTGAAAAATATAAGGAAGGCCATGAAGGGCATTTCGCCAGGGTAATGCAAAATTTCCTGGACTATTATAAAAACCGCAACATGCCTGCCTGGGAGGTGCCGAATATGCTGGCCAAATATTATACGACCACTAAAGCACTGGAAGTGGCATTAAACAAACAATAAAAGGTACCGTAAAAAGCGGTTCCCTCCACATGCCTGAAGATGGCAAGCTGAAGTAATAAAAAAGCGCACTGGCGGAGGAGCCCTGGCTTACAAATGACTTTCGGCGACCAGGTGAGTACCTTTTTTTTAAGCTGTTGATCTAATAATATAATGATGATATATGCTACAATTTCTAATTAAACTATCCTGCACATTGCCCGGTTTATTTACATTAATTTTTAGCGCTTACGCGCAAACAATGCCCTTGGGTGTTTTCGAACACCATGAAGACGTGGGAAACCCGGTAAAAAGCGGGTCCGCTGCCTACAACCCGCAAACCCAGGAGTACACAATGGAAGGTGCCGGGGAAAATATGTGGGCCAATCTTGACCAGTTTCATTTTTTATGGAAAAAAATTAAGGGGGATTTCATTATTACCGCCTCCATAAAATTTACCGGTAAAGGCGTGGCCGGTCATCGTAAGATAGGCATTATTGCAAGGGAAAAATTAACAACAGATTCCAGGTATGCAGATGCCTGTGTTCA